>JAKFWI010000010.1 GCA_021731965.1 Hyphomonadaceae bacterium
GGTCTCACCGTCCCGCACCAATCGGGCCTTGTAATGGCGCAGCACCATGGCCCCGGAATTCCAATAGGCGAAGCCGTTCATGATGGCCGCGACCAGCAGCGCCAGCCCCGCGCCGACCGGCCCTCCCAAAAGCATGCCCAGCCCCATGAACAGCGCCGTCAGCGCCGCGAGCAAAGCAAAGGTCTTGAGATGGTTCACGGGCGAAATGCTCCTGGTGCAAAGATTGGCTCCACACTTATATGTGCAGTCATGAAAGCTCTCGCAATATGAGTACACCTGATCCTGAAAAGCCGCCGCTGACTGCGCAGGCGCAGCGCGCTTTGGCCGAAGCGGCCAAGCGGCGGGCGGCAGAACAGGCTGCGCTGGAGGCGGCGCAGGAGCAAGGCGGCCCCGCCGGGCCCGAGCCAACGCGCTATGGCGATTGGGAACGCAAAGGCATCGCCTACGATTTTTGAACCCGGCTCGCCGTGCGTTGCGGGCCGTTGCGAAAGGGAGTATTGCCCCGCCGATAGCGGCCAGGGCCTCCTTGGCACAGCGAGGATGAACTTGATGGCCAAGGCCGGTGCCGAGGTGCCCGCTCCGGGCAATGATCCTGGGGCAGCTTCAAAAGATTCCTTGATCCAGCCCATTCGTGGCGATGCCAAAGGCGGGCACCAAGGCGCGAAAGCGGGGGCCCGTGGGCAAAACGAAGGGGATGCATCCCACCAGCGCGCCGGCTTTTTGGTGCTGCTTGTCGGGGCGGTGGGCGTGGTGTTCGGCGATATCGGCACCAGTCCGCTTTATGCCTTCAAGGAATCGCTCCTGCATTTGGCCGGGCCCAGCATGCAGGTGCGGCCCCAGGAGGTGATCGGCATCACCTCTTTGATCTTTTGGGCCCTGCTGATTGTGGTCACCGCCAAATATGTCGTGCTGCTGTTGCAGATGGATAATAAAGGCGAGGGCGGCACGCTGTCTTTAACGGCCCTTGCCCAGCGCGCCTTGGGCCGGCGCACGCCCTTGATTTTCATAGCGGGGGTGGTTGGCGCTTCCCTGTTTTACGGCGATGCCGTGATCACTCCGTCGATTACCGTGCTTTCGGCGGTGGAGGGGCTGAAGATCGTCGATGCCCTGAGCGGGCGGGTTGACGCCTTCATCCTGCCGATCGGCATCGCCATTTTGGTGGGCCTGTTCGCCATGCAAAGCCGTGGCACTGGCTTTTTTGCCAAGTTTTTTGGCCCGATCACGCTTGTCTGGTTCTTGGTCATGGGGGGGCTGGGGCTGGCCAGCCTTTTGGCCAACGGCCGCGGGGAAATCCTTTGGGCGCTGACTCCCGTGCCGGCCGTGCAATTCTTGTTCAGCCATGGCGCGCTGGCCTTCGTGGTGCTGGGCTCGGTGTTTTTGGCCGTCACCGGTGCGGAAGCACTTTATGGTGACATGGGCCATTTTGGCCGCAATCCGATTCGTTTTGGCTGGCTGCTGCTGGTTCTGCCCTGTTTGATGCTCAATTATCTGGGGCAGGGGGCCTATGTGCTGGCCAATCTGGGCCCCATCAATTCCAGCTTTGCGCAGGCCGTGCAGGCCAAGGCCGCGAGCGGGGCGGCGCATCTGGATGTGGATTTCAATCCCTTCTTTTCGCTGGCCCCGGAATGGGGCCAATTGCCCTTGGTGGCCTTGGCCACGATTGCCAGTATCATCGCCAGCCAGGCGGTGATTTCTGGGGCATTCTCCATGACCCAGCAGGCCATCCAGCTTGGCTTGCTGCCGCGCATGGAAATCCGCCGCACTTCCGAAACCCAGGCTGGGCAAATCTATATGCCGCAAGTGAATTGGCTGCTGCTGGCCGGCGTTTTGGCGCTGACGGCCGCCTTCCAGAGCTCTTCGCGCCTGGCATCGGCCTATGGCATCGCCATTACCGGGGAAATGCTGATGTCCTCGGTGCTGATCTTCCTCGTGGTCTGGAAGCTTTGGAAAAAACCGATCTGGCTGGCCGCCTTGCTGGTGGCGCCCTTCGTGATGCTGGAAAGCATTTTCCTCTCTTCCAATCTGCTGCGCGTGCTGCAAGGCGGGATGGTGCCGCTTTTGCTGGCCCTGGCGCTGGTCACGGTGATGTGGACCTGGGTGCGCGGCTCGCGCATCTTGCTGGATGCCACCAAGCGCGAAGAGCCGGTCAGCAAATTGTTCGAAACCCTGGCGATGCACCCGCCCCGCAAGGTTTCGGGCACCGCCATCTTCTTGACGTCCGATCTCAACAGCGCGCCCGCGGCCTTGCTGCACAATCTCAAGCATAACCAAGTGCTGCATGAGCAGATCATTCTGCTGAATGTGAAAACGGCGGAGCAGCCGCGCGTGCCCGAATCGGAGCGGGTGAAGATTGAAGACTTCCTGCCCGATGTGAAGCGCGTCACGCTCACCTTCGGCTTCATGGAAACGCCCAATGTGGTGAAGGCGCTGTCGCAGAGCCGCCGTCAGGGCCTGCGCTTTGACATCTTGAAGACCAGCTTTTTCCTGTCACGGCGCACCGTGGTGCCCAGCGAGAAAAGCGGCATGCCGGTTTGGCAAGATCATTTGTTCATTTTCCTGGCCCGCAATGCCACCAACGCGACGGACTTTTTCCATATCCCCAGCGGGCGCGCCGTGGAGCTGGGCAATCAAGTGATGGTGTGATGCGCGTCCTTCGGGTGCTGGCCTGCATGATGTTGGCGGCGTTTGCCGCTCCCGGCGCAAGCTGGGCGCAAGCCGTCGATGTGCCGGAAGACGAGATCGTGATCACCGGCAAGCAGCCCGGCCCCAAAATGTGGGTGGTGCCGGATGAGGATTCCGAGGTGTGGATCCTTGGCGTCACCAATTATCTGCCCAAGGGTGTGCGATGGGATACCGAGCGTGTCTCCGCGATTTTGCAGCGCGCCAACCTCGTGGTCGCACAAACCGAGGTGAAAGCGGGCGTTTTCACGGTCGTGGATGCGCTGCTGACCGATCGTGACGTGTTCTTTTTACCTAAAAAACAGCGCCTTGAGCAAATTCTAGATCCGGCTTTGCATGCGCGTCTGGTGATCGCGCGCGATAAGTACAAGGTCGATGCCGATCGTCAGGAGCGCCTGCGGCCAGCTTTTGCCGGCTTGATGCTGATCGGCGGGGCAATCAAGCAAGCGGGGCTCGATTCTGGTAAAAACCCCGAGGATCAGGTCAAAAAGCTGGCGCGGCGGCGCGGCGTCAAGATCCGGCCCTTGCAGGTGGTGAAGGGCAAGCAGGCCATCAAGGCGGCGGAAGGCATCAGTGATGCCGCGCAAATCGCCTGCCTGGAAGCGAGTCTGGTGGTGGCGGATCGCGCCTCCACGCTCCTGCGCGGCTATGCGACTGCGTGGGCGCGCGGCGATATCGCCACTTTGCGGGCCAATCCGCCGCCGCCCGAATTGCGCGCCTGCGAGGACGAATTGATCGCCAGCGTGGACTTGCTGGAAAAGACCCGCACCAAAGGCAAAGCGGCGTATCTGGCGGAAGTCGCGGCGGGGCTCGCGCAGCCGGGCACGCGCTTGCTGCTGATCAATATGCAAGACGCGCTCGATGACGATGGCTTGATCGCCAATCTGCGCGCCAGGGGCTATGCGGTGGAGGGGCCTTAAGCGCTGCGTTTTTCAGCGTGTCATCCGGCCTCTGCCGCGAAGCCGGTTTCGAAGCGATCCTCATTGGCCACTAGGAGCGTGTGTTCCACCCCGGCGATCAGCCCTTGCGGCGTTACCGGCTTGGGGATGAAATGATCCACTTCGGCGCGCGCGGCGTGCTCCCGGTGGGAGGGCATGGCATTGGCCGTCAGCATGGCCATGGGCGTGCGCCGGCGCTTTTGGGCGCGCTCCATCTCGCGGATTTGTATGGCCGCAGAGAGGCCGTCCAAGATGGGCATTTGCATATCCATAAGGATGAGATCGAACAGGCCGCAGCGATAAGCCTCCACC
>JAKFWI010000061.1 GCA_021731965.1 Hyphomonadaceae bacterium
AAATCGATTTCGATTTCTTTGAAAATGCGCCAGAAGCCGGCCGCGCATTTCTCATGATCACCGCGGCGTCGCTTTGGCCCGCAGGTTCCAACCCGCAAATGGATAGCGCTTTCGATCGCTTCTCGAGAAATTGGCACCGTTCGGCGGTAACGCAGCTTCGCTGTTTTCGGACACGCCGTTCCGCACCCGAGAGCGGCCAAATTCTTGTGGCTGAGCGTGTTTTTGACCCCCAAACCGCAAACCTACTTTTATTGAAAATGCTCCGGAATGGTGCGTGAGCTCGGATCAGCCGCGCGGCGCGAACCTGCCGGAAAGGCGGTTCCGACGTTCAGGTTATTCGCCCTGCAACGCGCTGGCCCAATCCTGCCCGCCATAGAACAAGCGCAGGATCGTCGCGACGGTATCGGCCAAGGTGAAGGCAATGGTGATCCTACGCTCAAAGCCGACGGTCCGGATCCCAGGCCGGATATCGTCTCGCTGTGTGCCGCGCTCCGCCGAGAGCTCGAACCCGCGAACATAGGCCTCGACGCGCGCGAGATAAGCGGCTGCTATCGCAGGCGACGCCGCTTGCGCGATGTGGTCGTAGAGAGCGATCAGGTCGCCTTCTGCCTGCGGGGACAAAACGACGCTTCGGCGTTTCATGGCGTTTGCTTACGCGCCTTGCAACCGCTTCTGGTGCCGGGCGCGCACGGCGGCGAAGGCGTCGTCGACAGAAACGGCACAATCGGGATCGGTCTTCATGGCGTCGTAAACGGCCGCAACTGGGCCATTTAGCCAGCGCTCGATGGCCTCATCGCGCGCCCTCAAGGCGCTCAAGCCGGCGCGGATTACTTCGCTTACACTGGCATAGTCACCTGACGCCACTTTGGCGTCTATGAAATTCGCTTGGTCCTCGGGCAGGCTGATGGTGCGCTTTGCGGTGCTCATGGATCGGGTTTTTACCGAGTCTGGCTACAGTGCGGATTTTTCATACCACCGCTTACGCAGTTTGGCTAATCCAGTCCAGAACAGCGTGTGCCTGCATGCCTCCTTGCCCCCCCGGCGACGAAGAGACGCTCAACCCGCAGTGGAGCCGCGCTTGATCAATAACCCCCGTGGCGAGGCCCCATGCCTAGCTCCCGTTCGGGGACGTGACCGCGCCCACTGTGTGATGCCACCGGCGGGGCGCAGCAGAGAACAATGGCCTCCATGGCTGCGACCAATTTTCGGCCACGCCGCATCAGGTGCCCATAATCAAAGGGGGAAGTGGCACCGATCGGTGGCGCATTTCCGACCCCAAAACCGCAAACATACTTTTATTGAAAATGCGCCGGAATGGTGCGTGAGCTCGGATCAGCCGCGCGGCGCAGGCACGTTCACGCCGCCGGCCGGGCGCTCAAGCAGGCTTTCGCGGCGGAAGCGGAACAACTCGGCCGGGCGCCCGCCGGTGCGCGCCTCAAAGCGGCCCAGCCCTTCAACCAACCCGGTGCGATCCAATAAGCGGCGGAAGTTTTGCTTATGCAATTCCAGGCCAGAGACCGATTCCACCACCCGCTGCAATTGCGACAGGGTAAAGAGATCGGGTGTTAGTTCGAAGATCACCGGCCGGTATTTGATCTTGGCCCGCAGCCGGGCGATGGCGGTGGCGAGAATGCGGCGGTGATCGGAGGCCATGGGCGCGCCGAAGGCTTCGGGCTGCGCGAAGGCCTCTCTTGGGCAAAGGCCGTGCTGGCGGGCTTTATCCTGGGCGGCTTCGGCCGTCAGGCCCGCTTCATAAAGCAATTCATAGCGATCAAGCGCGCGCTCTTCGTTCCAGGGTGCGCCGTCCAGCGCGAAGCTGAGCCTGATGCGCATTCGCCTGGCTTCTTGCTTGGCGGGATCGTTGCTCGCCCACTGCCACAGCGCTGGGGCGATGGCACCGCCTATGCATGCGGGACGGCCACCGCGCCAATCCTCCCATGGGAAATGGCGATACCATTCGCGCCAACGCGCATCGTCGCGCTGGAGATCCGAGCGCTCAGGCGTAAGCGCCAAATACCCCACAGAGATAGAGCGCATGCCGCCTTGGCCCGCCGCCGGCAAAGGCGCATCGCGGCCGCGATCGCCAAAGGTGTAAAGCTGCTCAACATAGCCAATGTCAAAGCCGGTTTGCTCGCTCACCCAGCGCCGCAAGGATAACTCAAGGGTAGGATCGCCCACCGGATCGAAGGGCCCAAAGGGCAGGCTGGCCAAGCCATCCGCCCCCCCGGTGACCAACACATAAGGCGTGGCTTCGTCGGCCGCGACCACCACGGCCGTCAACCCGATGCGGATCCGATCCCCGGCTAAGCTGGCCGGATCAGCCATGATGCGCCGAAATTGCGAAGGGCGTCGCTTCGCCGATTTCGTTCCAGTGCGCGCCTCTGCCGATGGCTGCAATGGCGCGGCTCATCCGCCCCTCGCGGCCCATGGCACCATCCGCCAGCGCCACCAAACGCCGGTTTGGCGTGGCGGAGGGTGAAGCGCTGCGCAGCTTTTGCGCCAAGAGCGCCTCGTCGGCTTCCGGATTATGCAAACAGGCCGCGATAAAGGCGGTGGCGGTCGAGCGGCTAATCCCGGCATAACAATGGATGAGCAAAGGTGCGGTGCGATCCCACGCGCCCAGAAATGCCAAGATGTCGCGCATGTGATGGGCCTGCGGATCGGTGCAACCAGTTTGCGCCTCGCTGATATCATGCACACCGACCTTGAGATGATTGGCAACGCCCTGTTGCAGCACGTCAGGCCATGGCGTGTCGGGATCAAGCAGGCTGACCACCCGGTTGGGCCGATGCGCGCGCACCTGTTTGGTTACCTGCGAAAGCGAACACACCAAGATTGTCACGATCAAACCCCCTCAGCAACCAAAGCGTGAAACCTGTCCAAAAACCGCGCCTGGGCATCTGCGATGCATAGCGGCTTTAAATCCAACTCGAAGCGGCCCGAAATCTTGCCGAAGGCGGCGTTGGCTTCTTGCTCGCTAAAGCCGGCCAGACGGCGCGCCTCGAAATAGGCGCAGATGATGTCGGCTTCCTTGATCAAGGCTTTCAGCGGCGGTGCCGTCTTGGTGGGCAGCGCAAAGCGCATGTGGATGGCGGCCTCCAGCCGGTCCTCGAAGGCGCGATAATCCAGCCCCAGCGCTGCTTTGAACGGGCTGATCATATCACCGATCACATATTCCGGCGCGTCGTGCAAAAGGGCCGTGAGGCGCTCCTGCGGGCCCAGTCCGGGGCGCAAAATCGCCACCAAATCCTCGACGATCAAGCAATGCTGCGCGACGGAAAACGCGTGCTCACCAAAGGTTTGGCCGTTCCAGCGGGCCAGGCGCGCCAGCCCGTGGGCGATGTCTTCGATCTCGATATCCAGCGGTGAGGGATCGAGGAGGTCCAGCCGCCGCCCGGACAGCATCAGCTGCCAGGCTCTTGGCGGCCCGGCTGCTGCGCCGCGTCGGCGTGCTGTCATGCGCGGGGAAGAGGGGCTATCGCATTTCATGCGCGCTTCATAAAGTGATCCACCTGGAAAATCCAACGCTTGTGCTCGGGAGATACGCACGTTTCACTGCGGCGTCAGCCTAAGGAGACCAGCAGCCCAATGGACAGTGTGGCCTATAGTGTGCGCCGCGCGCAGCTGCGCGATGCCGAGACGCTCGCCGGAACGTGTCAACGATAATGAGACAGCGGGTTTGATAATTTAGACTTGCATTGCGGTTTTTTTGTTCGGCTGGTTGATCCAGACGGCAATTGGTTTTGGCGGCGGTTGCGGTGGTTTTTTGAC
>JAKFWI010000090.1 GCA_021731965.1 Hyphomonadaceae bacterium
GGACAGCGTAATCCTGGTTTCGAGCGCAGCGAGAAGACCAGGATCCAGAGCCAACGCGCACCCCATGGATCCTGGGTTCGACCTGCGGTCGCCCCAGGATGACGGCCCCGCCACGCCCGCCAGCGCCGCGCGCGCCAAGTCATCGCGGCTTAATGGGGTTAAGGCCGCTAACGGAAAGGCGGCTCGTCAAAGCTGCGCAGCTTGCGGGAATGCAACGCCTCCACATCCTGTTGCAGCAGGCGCACGGTATCGAGGCCGATGCCCAGATGCTGGCTGATGGCCGCCTCATAAAAGCGATCCGCGCTGCCCGGCAGCTTGATTTCCCCATGCAGAGGCTTGTCGGAAACGCAGAGCAGCACGCCGTACGGCACGCGCATGCGAAAACCTTGCGTGGCGATGCAGGCGCTTTCCATATCCACCGCCACCGCGCGCGATTGCGAAAGCACTTGGCGCTCGGCCCGGAAGTTCAATTCCCAATTGCGATCGGCGTAGGAAACCACCGTGCCGGTGCGCAGACGCCGGCGCCAGGTTTCGCGGTCTTCGCCCGCCGCCTGGGCCGCCCCCATCGCGGCCTGCTGAAGCGCCACCTGCACTTCGGCGATCGGCGGGATGGGCACATCCAGCGGCACCCGATCATCCAGCACCTTGTCGCGGCGCAAATAGGCGTGGGCCAGCACATAATCCCCCACCCGCTGCGAATGACGCAGCCCCCCGCAATGCCCAACCATCAGCCAACAATGCGGGCGCAGCACGGCCAGATGATCGGTGATGGTCTTGGCGTTGGACGGCCCCACCCCGATATTGACCAAACTCACCCCATCCCCATCGGGGCGCACCAAATGGTAAGCCGGCATTTGATATTTTCGCCACGGGGCGTTGAGCGCCGTCTCCAGCGGCTCGGGCGTATCGGCCGTGATGCTAACGCGGCCGGGGCAAGAGAGCGTGGTGCCGGCTGGGCCGGCCATCACCTGCGCGATGCCCCAATGCACGAATTCTTCGACATAACGCTGGTAATTGGTGAACAATATCCAAGGCTGCACGTCCCCCCAGGGTGCGCCCGTGTAATGATCGAGCCGCTTCAGCGAATAATCCACCCGCGGCGCATCAAACAACGCCAAGGGGCGCGCGCCGTCGCTGCGGGCCAAGCCCTCGCCATCCACCACCGCATCACCGACATCGGCCAGCCGCGGGCAGGGAAAGCAGCGCGCCAGCTCCGCCGGGGCGGTGTGGGCCAAGAGATCGGCCGGCAATCCTTCCAGGGCGAAGGAATACGGGATTTCGCTGTCGCTGGAGGCCACCGTGAGCTCGGCCCCATAATCTTGCACCAACAGCGTGAGTTGCGAAAGCAGATAGGCCCTGAACGCTCGCGGCTGGGTGATGGAAATGGCGTAATCACCCGGCCAGATCAAATGCGCGTAGGCACGGCTAAGGCGCGGCGCAGGCGCATCGCGCAGATGGCGCAGCCGCAATTCGGGATAGCGAAAGGCTGCGCGCTCTTGCGCGCTGGGCGCTTCATGCGTTGTGGAAAAGCGCCGCAGGCTGGCCTGCAGGGCGGCGATGGCGGAAGCATAGCGCGCTTCTAGTGCATCGACAGCGGCTTCTGGGGTCAACATGCTCTGAGGTGGCGCGTCGCCGCTGCGACGTCAAGTGCCAACGCAAGACGCCAGGCCTGACGGAATAGCCCCGTCAGGCACCGCAGGGGCTGGTGGTGCCGGTGCGGGGCAATTGGCTGACCAGACGCGGCCGGCGGTATTCCACATGCCGCAAAGTAAAGCTGGGCGCGAACAGGAATACGAAAGTGGGCCGATAGGTGAGCCGCAGCTCGGCGCGCATAATCGGGCTCGATCGCGAAGTTTCGCGTAAATTCTGAGGGATGTCATTGGTGATGACCGTGCCCTGCGATTGGCGCGCAAACGCACTTCCCTGCAAGGCGCTAAACTCTACCCGCGCAATGGCATTGCTATCGATATTGATCGAGGTGAGCCGCAATTGTAGATCAGCGCGCGAAGCGGCCCCCGATACCGCAGTGGCACCGGTCATGACATCGCAAATATCCTGCCCCGACATGGCCGTGAAGCGCGAGGAAACGTCCGCCAGGGCCGCGGCAGCCTTCTCCCCGCCCCGATTGGCAATGATCAACCCGGTCGCCTCAAGGGAGCCGAACAGCACCACCAGCATGACCGGCAACAACAAAGCGAATTCCACCGCCGCCGTGCCGCGCTTTGCGTGCAAAAAATCTTTGCGATGCCGGATCATATGAAGGGCTCACTGCGGAAGAGATCGGTGGCTTGCAGCAAACGCACGTTATTGCTCAGATCCGCCAGCAGCACGCCGAGCACGGGCGTGATCACGCGATATTCGTAATAAGCGCGCGCCAAAATCGTTTCGTCCCCGCCGCCGGGATTATAGATCAGCTGCGTGGGATCAAAGGCACCATTGTTGGTCGGTGCCGGTGAATTGCCAGCCACGCCCGCGGTAAAGGAGCCAAAGGCCCGCACATCGACATAGACTTGGGCGCAATTCACATTAGGCAAAGTCTGACGCATGCTGTTGCACACCCGCGTGCGGAAATCCGCGGCGGTTATCGCCGGTGCCGAGGTCTGCGCCGCGCCCGTGCGAATGAGGCGCACATTGATTTCCAGCGCTTGGGTCAAGCTCGTTTGCGTCAAGAAGATCGACGAGACCTCCAACGTGCCCAGCAATAACAAAAAGAATGGCGCGGCCAGCAAGCCAAACTCGATGGCCGTCACCCCCTTGCGATTGCGGAGAAAGCCCTTGCGCAGCATCAGATCATTTCCCCGTATCGATCGCGGCGCACACGGGCGTGCATTCGTGCACAATCGTGACGCTGCCGCGCTGCAGCGTCAGGCTGCTGGTATCATTGGGCGTCACCATCACGGTGCGCTCCAAGATTGTGCGCCCGGCTCCATCGACCACCACGATATTGGTGGCCCCAATGGCCTTGCCGGTAAGAAAGATCAGGCGATCACTCTGCACTGTTACGGCCGCAACCAGCGGATTGCCAACCGCGACGCCGGCGGCGGCCTGCGATAACGGCAAGGCGCGCGCCTCATTCACCGCCACGATGAGGTCTTGCCCCGTCGTGGCAGCGGACACGGCGGGCACACAAGCCAGCGCACCCAGAATAGCGGTCAGGAATAGCATATTGCGCATTGCGCGCTCCTTGTAACGATGCATGCGCAAATTGCCCGCAAAGCGTAAACACTTTGCTAACCCGCGCACTTAACGCGAATAAGCCCAAAGCCATATCAAAATTCGTAATGTTATTTACTAATTAACTTTGCTAGAAAACCGAATATTAGGGCTTGTCTGTCATTCTGCAGACGTTCGAAACGAGCCGTCGGGTGTGGCGACTTGTGTAGAACTTGATGTAACACACTCGACAACACATGGAGCATATCATGAAGAAGTTTCTGAAGAACAAGTCTGGCGCCACGGCCATCGAATACGGCCTGATCGCCGCCCTCATCGCGGTGGCCATCATCACCGCCGTGACGACCCTCGGCACGCGCTTGAGCACGACATTCACCAATGTCGGCAACCAAGTTGGCGGCTCCGTGGGCACCCCGGCTTCGTAAGAAAACGCACCAGATCAACTGGTGCAATGCAAATACTAGGGGCGCCGCCGGCGGCGGTGCCCCTTTTATTTTAATGATATTTCGAGGACCTCATGCGTTTGTCGCCAAAACTGCTGGACAAGATCGAGCGCGTAGTCCTCGTGGCCTTC
>JAKFWI010000110.1 GCA_021731965.1 Hyphomonadaceae bacterium
ATCATTCCCCGCCCCTTCGCGCCGGCGTGTGCACCGATCGATGAGATCTCTTTCGCGTGGTGAAGCACGCGCCAACCCAGTTTTCCAGGGCCCCGAACCATGATCAATGCTGATCAGCTGTTCCGATGACGCCCAGGTGCTTGAGCATTATTCGTGCGATGGCTAATCGCTGAACGCAAGGGGGAGCGCGTGGCAAAAACCACACGGCCCGCTTGCTTTCTCTCGCAGGGACAGCGGCTTTGTGTGGCACTCGTCCTAGCCAATCTCGTTCAAATCCACGCCAACGCCTATAACCTTGGATTGTTTGAAGATTGGGTGCCTGGGTGAAGGCTGCAGTGTGGGATTAACTGCACTAGACGAAAAGGCAAACCGCGGTTAGGAGAACGGGGCGGGAATGAGGATGGGTGCACCATGGCGCATCTGCAAGGTCAAAAAGTGAGAATAGACCCACGTGGGCCAGCGAAACTCGTGCTTCGTGGTGAGGTCGATGCTGTGCGTTCCGTGGCGCGTTTGCTGCGGAACAAGCCTGGTTTTGGCGCACCGATTGGCGCTGTGATTTGCGGAGGCGTAAAAAGCAAAACCATCGCGGGCCTGCCCGTGCTAGATAGCCTGCGCCACGCTGCGGCCGTTGCGGGCGCGCGCCAGATCCATGTGCTGGATTGCGATTCAGATCTTTGCCGCGGGGGCGCGCAACAACTTCTGGAAGCGGCCAGCGACATCGGGGCGCAGCTCTTTGCCGTAGAAGTTGAGGCGGATGGGTTGCGCTTGCGCCCATGGGGGCTGCGCGACGTGTTGCCCTCATCCCAGAGCCACGCGGATGAGAGCATCCTGCGCGCCGCCTTCGCTGGCCGCAGGGTATTGGTGACCGGCGCTGGCGGCAGTATCGGCTCGGCGCTGTGCCAGCATTTGGCGAGTTTGAGCCTGGCAAAAATTATTCTGCTTGATAGTTGCGAGTTCAATCTGTTTCGCATCGATCATGCTTTGCGCCATCATCACTCAGCCGTGAGCTATAGTGCAGTGCTTTGCGATATTCGCGATGGCGATGCCGTGCGCCGCCAGTTCGAGCGGGAGCGTCCCGATATCGTGCTGCACGCCGCGGCGCTGAAGCATGTTCCGATCGTGGAGGCGCACGCCTGTGAGGGGGTGCTGACCAATGTCGCCGGCACGCGCAATGTGGCGCTCGCAGCGCGCGCGGTGGGTGCCGATATGGTGTTCGTTTCCACCGACAAGGCGGTTTCGCCCTCAAGCATTATGGGCGCGACCAAGCGGATCGGCGAAATGCTCTGCATCGCCTATGATTGTGAGGGCGAAGGCCGGATCATTCCCGTGCGGCTCGGCAATGTGCTCGGCTCCGCTGGTTCGGTGGCGCCCTTGTTCGAACACCAGATTGCGCGCGGCGGCCCCGTAACCGTGACTGATGCGGCGGTGACCCGTTATTTTATCACCATTCCGCGCGCGGCCGAGTTTGTGCTGAGCGCGGCGGCGATTGGCTGCGGCCGGACAGCGCGGCGCGGCGCGGTGCATGTGCTGGAAATGGGCGCGCCGGTTGCTGTCGTGGATCTGGCGGGGATGATGATCCGCTTGGCGGGCAAGCGGCTGGGCGATGATATCGCCATCACGTTTGTCGGTCTGCGGCCGGGGGAAAAGCTCTCGGAGCAATTGATCGCTGATGATGAATGGGTTGATACGGCGCTGAGCACCGAGATCACCGCCGTGCTGGGGCCGCGCCTTGATCTGCGGACTTTGGAGCGGGAAATCGAGCGCCTGATCAACCTTGCGCGCTCTGGCCAGGATGATTTGGTGCGCGCCTCGCTGCACCGTTTGGTGGCGATCTCCCTCAAGTCTGCCATCGCGTCCTGATCGGGCGCAGCCGGCGCGTGCGGCGGTTCGCCAGCACTCCGAAGCAACACCAAGAGAAATTACACATTATGGCCTCGGCGCCGCGCGTTTTTGCGGCTAGATGGGTGCGGCTGGGATAGGCGCTGTGCTTTTTTTGGGACGCTTGGCGTCTGATTTCTGCGCGGAAGGTGGGCTGGGCGAAGAGCAGGGCTTTGCGGTGTGCGGGATGCGCTTCCCACGCCAAGGCCAAACACGATAACGGGGAAACGCCATGTCTCGCTATTACAAGCGCCGGTCCTGTCTCTTGGCGGCGTGCTTTTCCACTACATTGATGGGCACGGCCTTTGGCCAAGAGCCGCCTGAGGAAACCGAAGAGATCGTGGTGACCGCCACGCAGCGCACCACGCCCATCCAGGATGTGGCGGTGGCAGTGACGCCGGTGACGGCCGATTTGATCGATAATTCCGGCGTCGCCGATATTCAGGATCTGCAGGCGCTCGTTCCCAACCTTCAGCTTAATGTCGCGGAGAATGAGACGTCCGCCACGGCGCGCCTGCGCGGCATCGGCACGCAAGGCTCCAATGCCGGGCTGGAAAGCTCGGTGGGCGTGGTGGTGGACGGCGTCTACCGCGTGCGCAACGGCGTCGCGCTCGGCGATTTGGGCGAAGTCTCGCAGATCGAGGTGTTGCGCGGCCCGCAAGGCACGCTGTTTGGGCGCAATACCTCCGCCGGCCTGATCAATATCCGCACTTCCGGGCCAGACCTCCAGCAATTTGGCGGACAAGTGCAGGGGACTTACGGAAATTTCGATGGGTATCGGGTTGGAGGCCACGTGAATCTGCCACTGGTCAGCGACCGGCTGGCGCTGCGCGTGTTTGGCGCGCGGGCCCAGCGCGATGGCTTGATCTCCACCAATCCCGGCCTGGCCACGGCCCGAAACGACAACACCCGCAATTTCTGGACGGTGCGCCCGCAATTGCTGTTTTCACCGACCAATAATTTCGTGCTGCGGTTGATCGGCGATTATTCGCGTCGCGATGAGCAATGCTGCGCGGCGGCGGTCATCGATCCGCGCACGCTGAACGGGGCGGTGTTTCAAACGCCGCCGACGATTCCTGGCGGGCCGCCGGGGCCCACCATCCCCTTCGGGGCGGGGCCGCTCGCGGCCTTCGCCGGCCTGGGGGCCTATGGGCCCGGCGGGCTCAGCGCGCTGGGCAGCGGCTCGATCAGTGATCGGCGCGCCTTTGCCAATCGCAGCTATGATCAGGGAATTACCGATTATGGCGTATCGGGGGAGGCGGTGTGGTCGCTGGGCCCGGTCAACATCACCGCGATCTCCGCCTATCGGGATTGGACCTATCTGCAGGCGCAGGACGCCGATTTCACCGCCATCGACGTGTTGTTTCGGCCGGCGGACGGCACCGATTCCACCGAGTTTCAGAATTTCTCGCAGGAAGTGAGGCTGGATGGGGAAGCGGGGCGGCTCAATTGGCTAATTGGCTTCATCTACGCCAATGAGGATTTGACCCGGCGCAACCGCCTATTCCTCGGCACGGATTTTGGAAGCGCATTCACCGCCGTGAGCCCGAATTTTGCGGCGCTTGGCCGGCTTGCGCCGATTGCGGGGCTGAACGGCGCTGTGGGTGGCAATGACGATTCCTATCTGCAGCAAGCGCAATCCATTGCCGGCTTCACCCACAACATCCTCTCTCTTTCGCCGAAAACGCAGCTGACCTTCGGCCTGCGCTTTACGCACGAAACCAAGGATCTTTCCGCCGATTTCACCACCCTGACGGGCGGCGCGGCGCTGGCGCTGTTTCGCGGCACGGTAGAAGCGTTTTTGCAAAGTCCAGGCGGGGG
>JAKFWI010000064.1 GCA_021731965.1 Hyphomonadaceae bacterium
GCGTGATCATGGGACCGTGCGCGGGCGGGGATGTTTATTCCCCGGCGATGACGGATTTCATCTTCATGGTGCGCGGCACCAGTTACATGTATGTGACCGGCCCGGACGTGGTGAAAACCGTTACCAATGAAACGGTGACGCACGAGGAATTGGGCGGCGCGCGCGTGCATGCCGTGAAATCGGGGGTGGCGGAGGGGGCCTTCGATAACGATTTTGAGGCCATGCTGCAAACACGCCGGCTGATTGACTTTCTGCCGCTCAGCAATCGCAGCCCCGTGCCGTCCTGGCCGAGCTTTGACGACCCTGAGCGGATCGAGGCCAGCCTGGATACACTCATCCCTGATAACCCCAACCAGCCTTATGACATCAAGGAATTGATCGAGAAGGTGGTGGATGAGGGAGATTATTTTGAAATCTCTCCCGAATTTGCCAAAAACATCGTCACGGCTTTCGGGCGCCTGGATGGCAGCAGCGTGGGCTTTGTCGCCAACCAACCCTTGAGCCTGGCCGGCGTGCTTGATAGCGATGCCAGCCGCAAAGCCGCGCGCTTTGTGCGCTTTTGCGATGCCTTCGGCATCCCGATCGTGACCTTTGTCGATGTACCGGGCTTTTTGCCGGGGACGCGCCAGGAATATGGCGGCCTGATCAAGCATGGGGCCAAGCTGCTGTTCGCTTATGGCGAGGCTACGGTGCCGAAGGTCACGGTGGTGACGCGCAAGGCCTATGGCGGGGCCTATGACGTCATGGGCTCCAAGAATTTGCGCGGCGATATCAATTACGCTTGGCCCTCGGCGGAGATCGCGGTGATGGGGGCCAAGGGGGCGGTGGAGATCATCTTCCGGGCCGATATCGGCGATCCAGAAAAGATCGCCGCGCGCACGCAGGAATACACCGAGCGCTTCGCCAACCCCTTCGTGGCGGCCTCGCGCGGCTATCTGGATGACGTGATCATGCCGCACTCGACGCGCCGGCGCATCATCAAGGCATTGCGGGCGCTACGCACCAAAAAGGTGGAGCAGCCCTGGAAAAAGCACGATAATATCCCGCTTTGAGCTGCGGATTAGGCCTTTTTGGGCAGCAAGCCTTCGCGCTGGGCCCGCTTGCGTGCCAGCTTGCGGGCGCGGCGCACGGCCTCTGCCTGCTCACGCGCGCGGCGCTCGGATGGCTTTTCGTAATGATTGCGGCGCTTCATCTCGCGAAAGGTGCCTTCGCGCTGCATCTTTTTTTTGAGCGCTTTCAACGCCTGATCGACGTTGTTGTCGCGAACGAAAATCTGAACGATGGGACGTCTCCAACGAATTAAGAGGGCAAAAGGGCAGGGGCGACGCCGGGCAAGGCCCCAGCATCGTTCCCGCGCATCAACGACTGTTAGCCCCATACCCCGTTATCGCGGGCCTGTCCACGCGCGCGAGGGTATTGGAGAGCGCTTTTCGCAGGATTTACCCAAGCGAGGCACGCGGATGGCTTTAAGCCCTGCCTACTCGGGCTTATACTAGAGTATCGAGTTTGCGCATTTTTCAGACATAAAACGGCGGCTACACTTTTGCTGAAAATGCGCTATCTGCGCCGTTTGGCCCTCCAGAATGGCTGAAAGAGCTGAAATGACCCAAGCCCAAGCCCAAGCCCAAGAGCTTCCCTCCGCCGTTTTGAGACGGCGTCTGTTGCATGCCATGCTGCCCATGGCCGCGGAGCGCGGCTGGTCGCATGCGGCACTGCGCAGCGCGGCGCTGGAGATCGGCCTCACCGAGGGCGAATGCGCGCTGGCCGCCCCGCGCGGATCGATCGACGTGATCGATGCCTTCGCTGCGCGGGCGGACGATTCGATGCTGGCGGCTTTGGCGGCGCTGGAGCCCGCGCCCACCCGCATCCGCGAGCGGGTAACGGCGGCGATTTGGCTGCGGCTCATGGGGCTAGACGAGAATCGCGAGGCGGTGCGCCGGTCTTTGCCGGTCTTGGCTTTGCCGCAAAACGCGCTGGACGGGGCTCGGCTGGGCTGGCGCACGGCAGATGGGATCTGGCGCTATCTGGGCGATCGCTCCACCGATGCCAATTATTACTCGAAACGCGCGATTTTGGCGGGCGTGCACGCGGCGACTTTGGCCGTCTGGCTCGCGGATGACACACCGGGCTTTGCCCGCACTCGGGGGTTTTTGGAGGCGCGGATCGAAAATGTTATGCAGTTTGAAAAGCTGAAAGGACGGTTTCGCGCCAATACGCCGTTGGGTGAAACGCTTGCCGGCGCGCTGGGTGCCATGCGCTATCGCTGGACTGGACGCTAGAGCGGATCCCGATTTGACCTAACTCAGGTCAAATCGGGTGAATCCGCTCTACACTAATGTATTAGACCCGTTCTGTTGCGAAAACCGCGTCACACTTTTCTGGAACGGGTCTAGCGAAGGCTTGCGTGTCCGGTGCCGTTGCGCAGGGATGATTTCTATGGGGGAGAATGATCATGCCCAATTCCGAGCCTCCAGCGACGATGCAGGAACAGTCGAAGCAGCGCTTTATGGCGTTCTGGGATGCGCGCTATCACGAGACCCCGCCCATCAATCACCTGTTCAAGCGCTGCTTGCCGGCGCGCTGGGCCCGCATCCATAGCCTGCCCGATGCCAAGCGTTACGCGGACAATGCGCAAGAATGGGCCGAATTGAAGCTCCGTCAGAACGCGGTGATCGCCGCTTTGATTGCAGAGGGCAATTGCCTGCGGATCATTGTCAATTTCATCGAAATCAATAATCCTCTGTTCAAGGTCCATGACTTCGAGAATATCGGCGTGTTTGTTGATCACGCCGCCGAGACGGTCTATCAATCTTACCAGCTTGAAGTGGAATGGAAGCCTGGCGCGCTGGATGACATCTTAACGATGATCGCGAGGGAAGAAATGCGGGCATTTTTCATGGGGCCGGATTGCTTGATCTCCCCTTATGATGGGGGCGTTGATGTTATCCTAAAGGATGAGTCAACTTGCGCGGCATTCAAAGAGCGGTTTCAAGACTGGCTCTCGCCGCGGGCCGATGGGCTTTAGCCCGTCTTATTCACGATAGCCGCGATCGGCATCGCATTCTGCGCCGCGCGGGCTAAGAATACCAATTGGAGCGGGCTGACTATTTGATGCTGGCAGCGCTGGCCCACGATGCCGCGGTGGGATTTCACTGCGACGATGCCGACAATATCGAACGCGTGGATTGGGAAGGCCAGGTGTCGTGCCGGCGCGCGCTGGATTGGAAGCCGCAGCCTTCGCGAGCGCCGCCGCACTCCTGCATCTACACTTCAAATCAAATCCCAAGCAGGCTTTTTGTTGAAAATGCGCTGGCCTTGATGGCCGAGGAGTGACGCGCCGCAACGTCGTGATGCTTGTTTCCATCTCGCGAAGCGCGGGCCGGCATTTACGCCGACCCGCCTAATCGTGGTTGGATCAAACTGATCCTGGTTGGCCTGCCTTTGACGCCTTACGCAACCAGCGCCACGTCGACTACCGGGAAATCGATCTCGGTCTGGGCGACGTTGTTCAGGAAATTGGTCAGCACGTTATGTGCGACGCTGCCGACGATTTCCACGATGCGCGCATCGTGCATATGGCCGGCCGCTACAAGCCCTGGGAGCCGCGGCCGCCGGCGCTGTTCGAGCAGGCGCCGAGCCTCGCCAAGTTCTATGAACTGTGGCAACAGCTGGAAG
>JAKFWI010000197.1 GCA_021731965.1 Hyphomonadaceae bacterium
GCCCCCCCCCGGCTGCCGCCGCGATCAACGCGCCCACGATGATCACCGAGGAAATGGCATTGGTGACGGCCATCAAGGGCGTGTGCAAAGCCGGCGTGACCGACCAAACCACGTAATAGCCCACGAACACGGCCAACAGAAAAATCGCGAAGCGATAGACGGTGGGGTCGACGTGTTCCAAGGCAGCGCTCCGTTTTGCGCTTCCAGCTAAACCCGGCCGCGGGCCTTGCGTCAATGCTGAGGGGCGATGCGCGGATCGGTTTTGCGCCTGTTTGCCGCGCTGCTTGGACCATGAAGGCCCCTGGCCGGGGTCGCGTTCGCGCACGTTTTCCTCTAGATAGCCCCATGGGCCAGCACGTCGATCTTCTCCTGTTCAAAGAAATCCTCATCGTTTTGGGTGCGGTGAGTGTTGTGATCCCCCTGTTTCACCGGCTGCGCATCAGCCCGGTTTTGGGCTTCATGCTGATCGGGATTTTGTTAGGGCCGGGTGTTGTGGGGGCCTGGCTGCGCGAAGTTCCCGGCATGCAATGGGCCTCTTTGTCCGATAGCGCGCGCATCGAAACCATCGCGGAATTCGGCGTGGTGTTCCTGATGTTCATGATCGGGCTGGAGCTCTCGTTCGAGCGTTTGCTGCTGGTGCGCCGGCTCGTGTTCGGTTTGGGGCCGCTGCAAACGCTGGGCTGCGGCGCGCTGATTGCCCTCGCCACCCTCGTGCTGGGGCAGAGCACGAATGATGCCATCGTGATCGGCCTCGCGTTCGCGCTGTCTTCAACGGCCATCATCATTCAGGTGCTGGCGGATGAAAAGCGGCTCAACACCAATATGGGCCGCACCAGCTTCGCCATTTTGCTGTTTCAAGACATCGCCGTGGTCCCCATCCTGTTTGCCGTGGCGATGATGGGCAATGCCGGCGATCAAGCCAACCTCCAGACCTTTATCATCGCGCTGGGCCAGGCGGCTTTGGCCGTGGCCGTTTTGATCGGAATGGGGCGCTTACTGCTGCGCCCGCTCTTTCGATCGGTGGTGCGCACGCAAAGCCCCGAAGTGTTCATGGCCGCGTGCTTGCTGGTGCTATTGGGCGCGGCGGCGGCGACGGCCGCGGCTGGCCTTTCCATGGCCATGGGGGCCTTGCTGGCGGGGCTGCTGCTGGCGGAAACCGAGTATCGCCGGCAAATCGAAGTGCTGATCGAGCCCTTCAAAGGCTTGCTGCTGGGCCTGTTTCTGATCTCGATGGGCATGACCCTCAATCTTGCCGCCATCGCGGCCGCCCCGCTGTTGATTTTTGGGCTATCCCTCGCTTTGCTGCTCATCAAATCCGTGGTGACTTATGGCTTTGCGCGGTTTTTTGCGGTCCCGGCGCGCGCCAGCCTGCAAATGGCCCTGCTCTTTGGCGCGGGCGGGGAATTCACCTTTGTTGTCCTCGGAGCCGCGACCGCGCAGGGCATGCTATCGGGCCGCCTCGGCGAGATCGCCGTCATCATTGCCGCGCTCACCATGGCCGCAACCCCCTTGCTTTCTGCGATGGGCTTAGCGCTCACCAAAAGGCTCCGGCCGCCCAATTCTATGGACGCAGCCGCTTGGGCACCCCCTGCCCCGCCCGAATCGCCCTGCGTGATCATCGTGGGCTATGGCCGCGTTGGCCAAATGGTTGGGGAGGTCTTGATCCAGCAAGCCTTCCGCCATGTCGCCATCGATACCAATGTCGATATCGTGGGGAAGGCCAGAGCCCAAGGCGCGCCGGTCTATTATGGCGATGCGACCAATCCCTTGATGCTGCGCGCCTGCGGCTTAGACACCGCCTTGGCGCTGGTGGTGACGATGGATTCTGCCAAGGGCACCGAAGAGGTTGTCGCTGCGGCCCGCGCCGCGCGTGGGGATCTCATCATCGTCGCGCGGGCGCGCGATACCCAACATGCGAAAAATCTCTACCAAAAAGGGGCCACCAGCGCCGTCCCCGAAACGGTTGAAGCCAGCCTGATGCTGAGCGAAATGCTCTTGACCGAAATCGGTGTCCCGCAAGGCCAAGCCAGCGCCATGATCCAAGAGCGGCGCGAACGCATGCACTTCTCGATGCGCTAATTGCGCAAACCGCGTGCGTCCAGGCTCAAGGCTGCGGCGATGGCCATTCGGCCTGGCACACCAGCACGCGCGCCGATTGCGCGCCAGCGGGTTCGCCCGCCCAGCGGGCCCGAGCCGCGTCCAAACGGGCCTTGAGGCTGGCGGCTTCCAGGTTTTCCTTGGCCAAAGCCGCGCCAAGCACTGCCGCATAGCCCGCCGCGCGTGCATCGCTGGCGGTGAGCGCGCCAGCCGCGCCCGCACAGTCGATCAAGCGATCGACCGGGGCCTCGTTGGCCACGGTTTCCTGCGGTGGGGCCGATAGATCCGCGGGTAAAGCCGGCGGCGGGGCGGGCGCAGACGCATCGCGCCCGCACCCATCAAGCGCGGCGATCACCAGCAAAGCCAAGACGGCGCGCGCATGCCTCATGCTGCGGCTTTGGCAAAATGCGAGTGGACCACCGCCCCTTCACGCGTCAGCGCCGCACCCTGGACGATCTCATCGTCCCAGGCCGGCGAAAAAGCCTTGCTGTCTTTGTCCGCTAGCAAAGGCAGCAGCGCCAACAGGTTTTTCGCGTAAAGCGAAGAGGCATCAGCGGCCAGGCGCGCGGGCAAATTGGTAAAGCCGGCGATGCGCGCGCCGCCCACTTCGATGACCTGATCTGCCTGCGTCAGCGGGCAATTGCCGCCCTGCGCGGCTGCCAAATCGATCAATACCGAGCCGGGCTTCATGGCCCTGACCATGGCCTCCGTCACCAACACGGGCGCAGGCCGCCCTGGGATCAAAGCGGTGGTGATGACGATATCCTGCTTGGCGATATGCTCTGCCACCAAGGCCGCCTGCTTTTCCTGATACTGCGCCGACATCGGCTTGGCATAGCCGGCGGCGGTCTCGGCGGCCTTGAATTCCTCATCTTCCACCGCGATGAATTTGGCCCCCAGCGAACCCACCTGTTCCTTGGCGGCGGGGCGCACATCGGTGGCGGAGACCACAGCCCCCAGCCGGCGCGCGGTGGCGATGGCCTGCAGGCCGGCAACACCCGCCCCCATCACGAACACGCGCGCGGCAGCGATAGTGCCGGCGGCCGTCATCATCATCGGAAAAGCGCGGCCATAAAGGCTCGCGGCCTCAATCACCGCACGATAGCCGGCCAGATTGGACTGCGAAGACAATACATCCATGGCCTGGGCGCGGGTGATGCGCGGCACAAATTCCATGGCCAGCCCGGTGAGGCCCGCGCGCGTCAACCCCTCCAGCATGTCCCCCGGCGTGAAGGGCTCCAATAGCGCGACCAAGCCGGCCCCGCGCCGCAAGCCCGCCAGATCCGCCGGCGAAGGGCGGCGCACTTTAAGCAGGAGATCCGCCCCGGCCAGCACTTGCGCATGGCTGGCGATTTCCGCCCCGGCTTGAGCAAATTGCGCATCAGGAAAGGATGCCCGAACCCCGGCGCCCACTTCGATCGCTAGCGTATGGCCAAGGCCGATCAGCTTTTTCACGGTATCGGGCGTGGCCGCCACACGCGTTTCCCCAAGGGCCGTCTCGCTTGTCACCGCAATACGCATCGCGCGCTCCCACCAAAGACCTAATCAAAACACGAGGGAGACGATGGCACCG
>JAKFWI010000255.1 GCA_021731965.1 Hyphomonadaceae bacterium
GTCCCATGGTTCGATACTCCTGCCACCAAGCCTGATCCGCTCAAGCCAATCTGTTTGCCGGCCAACACTTAGCATTGCGCGCGCGCCGCCACGATAAAAATTCACCGTTCGCCAGCAACATGCCTTG
The DNA here is from genome assembly GCA_021731965.1 of Hyphomonadaceae bacterium. GTDB lineage: Bacteria > Pseudomonadota > Alphaproteobacteria > Caulobacterales > Aquidulcibacteraceae. Next base: position 128 of record JAKFWI010000255.1, read on the forward strand.
AAAAAGCGCGCTTGGCCTTGGAATTTTGCGAACAACCCCTGGTGCTTTGCTACAAGCTATTGCATCCTTGCTCACTTTCGTCGCCACACGGAGAAAAAACGTGTCCAATTACAAGATCGACAAAATCGAAGGTATCGGCCCCAAATTCGCGGAAAAGCTGATCAAAGCGGGCGTGACCCACACGGCGCACCTTTTGGAAAAGGGCGGCAGCGCCAAGGGCCGCAAGACCCTGGCCACCGATAGCGGCATCGAGGAGGCGAAGATTCTCCAATGGGTGAACATGGCTGATCTCATGCGCATCAAGGGTGTTGGCGAAGAATTCTCTGAGCTGCTGGAAGCGGCCGGCGTCGATACCGTCAAGGAATTGCGCACCCGCAAAGCCGACAATCTCACCGCCAAAATGGTGGAAGTGAATGCCGCCAAAAAGCTATGCAAGCGCAATCCCGCTGCCAAGGAAGTGACGCGCTGGATCGATCACGCCAAGACGCTGGACGCGGCAGTTAGCCATTAAGCGCGCACGTCAAGGCGCAAGGATTTGCGCAGCGAAGGCTGCGGCCTGTGCAAAGCTTTTGAAATCGCCCCAGATGTCTGGAGTATCTTGCGCGAAAAATGCCCGCAAGGCGTAGTGGATCATCAGATTATCGCTCTGCAGCGAGAAATTCTCGATGCTCAGCCCATCGGGTGCGATGCCAAGAAAGGCGCGCGTGCGCGCAGCAAACGGGGCGGCCACGTTGGAATAGCCGATCACCGGCTTGCCCAACGCGTACGCGAAGCCGATTTCCCAAACCGTTCCCGCATCGGCGCTGGGGCCACGAAACGGGGTCAAATTGGCGAGCACGGCATCGGCCGTGCGGATCAGTTCCCGGTTTGATTCGAAAATCGCCAAGGCCTGCGATGGCGTCGGCGCGGTCTCCCAATCGATTTCCAAATCCGCATCGAGCGGATAGAGCGCCTCCAGGCCAAACCCGGCGCACATTGCGGCTTTCGCTTGGCCCACGATCATCGCGCGGGGCAAAAACACGTCAGGACCGGCGAGATAGACTTTCATGCCTCTGCCAAGCAGGCATAACGCCATTTGGCAAGACCCGGTTTTGCCCTTATGCATCGCCGCCTTGCACCGGCCGCGTGGAAGGGACACATGACCCCCACCACGATGCGCCACGAGGGATATGCCGCGCCCATGCTGGAAAAATTGATCCTTGCGGCCCTGTGCGCCGGCGAGGCGATTAGCCAAATCTACGCTGCCCCCATTTGCGGCGAGGCGCTGAAGGCGGATGGCAGCGCCGTGACCGATGCCGATCTGGCGGCCGAATCCATCATCCTGGCGCTTCTTAAGCAGCACTTCGCCGAAATTCCCGTCATCGCGGAGGAAGAGGCCGCGGCGGGTCGCATCCCCGAATGCGGAGGCAAGTTTTTCCTGGTCGATCCCCTGGATGGCACGCGCGAATTTCTGAGCCGCAACGGTGAGTTCACCGTCAACATCGCCTTGATCGAGGCCTGTCAGCCGGTCATGGGCGTGGTCAGCGCGCCGGCTCTCGGCCTGCTTTATGCGGGCGCGCAGGGCCTGGGCGCGCGCCGCGGGCGCATTGTGGCTGGGGACGTCGTGGATTGGCAGGCCGTGCGCGTGCGTCCGCCAGCGCCAGACGGCCTCGATGTCATTGCCAGCCGCTCGCACCTCTCGCCGGAAACCGAGGCGTTTATCGAACGCTTTGCGGTCAAGAGCATGCTGCCGGCGGGCTCTTCACTCAAGTTTTGCCGGGTGGCTGAGGGCGCAGCTGATCTCTATCCGCGCCTATCGCGCACCATGGAATGGGATACCGCGGCGGGGGACGCGGTGCTGCGCGCCGCCGGTGGACGCGTTTCCACGCTAAACGGGCAGGCTTTGCTATATGGCAAACGCGCCCAGGCCGATGATGCAGATTTCGCCAATCCCTGGTTTGTCGCCTCCGGCGGCTTCGATCCCTTTTCGTTTCACCCTTAAAACGGCAAGCTCTCGCATGGATTCTGTATCGTCTGCCCAGCCGGCGCGGCTGCTGCCCGGGCATCTCACGCATTTGCAGCGGCTAGAGGCCGAAAGCATCCACATTCTGCGCGAAGTGGTGGCAGAGGCCGAAAAGCCGGTCATGCTCTATTCCATCGGCAAGGATAGCGCGGTGATGGCGCATTTGGCGGCCAAAGCCTTTCACCCCGCCCCGCCGCCTTTCCCTTTCCTGCACGTGGACACCACCTGGAAATTCCAGGCCATGTACGCGATGCGCGCGCGCGTTGCGCAAGATTTGGGCATCGAGCTGCTGGTGCATCAAAATCCGCAGGCGCTGGCGCAGGGCATCAACCCGTTCGAGCACGGCTCAGCCCACCACACCCATGTCTGGAAAACCGAAGGCTTGAAGCAGGCGCTGGATCTTCACGGTTTCGACGCGGCCTTTGGCGGCGCCCGGCGCGATGAGGAAAAGAGCCGGGCCAAGGAGCGCATCTTTTCTTTCCGCAGCGCCAATCATCGCTGGGATCCCAAAAATCAACGGCCAGAACTTTGGCATTTGTACAATGCCAAGAAAAACAAAGGCGAAAGCATTCGCATATTCCCCATCTCCAACTGGACGGAGCTGGATGTCTGGCAATACATTTATCTGGAGAACATTCCCATCGTGCCGCTTTATTTTGCCGCGCCGCGCCCGGTGGTGGAGCGCGACGGGGCGCTGATCATGGTCGATGACGCGCGCATGCCGCTGCATCCGGGCGAGGTGCCGCAAATGCGCACGGTGCGCTTTCGCACCTTGGGCTGCTATCCGCTGACCGGCGCCGTGGAGAGTGAGGCGGTCAGCCTCCCCGCCATTATCCAGGAAATGCTGCTGACCACCACCAGCGAGCGCCAAGGCCGGGTGATTGATCACGATCAAACGGCCAGCATGGAAAAGAAAAAGCAGGAGGGCTATTTCTAATGGCCCATGTCTCTGATCTCATCGCCTCCGATATCGAAGCCTATCTGGAAAGCCATCAGCATAAATCTTTGCTGCGCTTCATTACCTGCGGCAGTGTGGATGACGGCAAATCCACACTGATCGGGCGCCTGCTTTACGATTCCAAAATGATCTTTGAAGATCAATTAGCGGTGCTGGAGGCCGATTCAAAAAAGGTGGGCACCCAAAGCGGGGCCATCGATTTTGCGCTGCTGGTGGACGGGCTGGCGGCGGAGCGCGAACAGGGCATCACCATTGATGTCGCCTATCGCTTCTTCTCGACCGATACGCGCAAATTCATCGTGGCCGATACGCCAGGACATGAGCAATACACGCGCAACATGGTCACAGGGGCCTCCACGGCCGATCTTGCCATCATCTTGATTGACGCGCGCAAAGGTGTGCTGACACAGACGCGCCGACATTCCTTTTTGGCATCGCTGATGGGCATCCGCCACATTGTGCTGGCGGTCAACAAGATGGATTTGATCGATTGGTCGCAAGAACGCTATGCGGCGATTGTGGCGGACTATGCCGGATTTGCGCGCCAGATCGGC
>JAKFWI010000216.1 GCA_021731965.1 Hyphomonadaceae bacterium
CTCCAAGAAGACATCGCCATAGGTCAAGGGCTGGGGGCCGGCCGGATCATTATAAGGCAGATCATAGACGCGCTCATGCCCCAGTACATACATGGCCAGGCGTTCCAGGCCGTAGGTGAGCTCCCCTGCCACGGGGCGCACATCGAGCCCGCCAACCTGCTGGAAATAGGTGAATTGGCTGACTTCCATGCCATCACACCACACTTCCCAGCCCAGGCCCCAGGCCCCCACGGTCGGGTTTTCCCAATCATCTTCGACAAAGCGGATGTCGTGCAGCAACGGATCGAGCCCGATGGCCGCGAGGCTGGCGAGGTATAAATCCTGGAGATTGGGGGGATTGGGCTTTAGGATGACCTGGAATTGGTAATAATGCTGCAGCCGGTTCGGGTTTTCGCCATAGCGGCCGTCCTTGGGCCGGCGCGAAGGCTGCACATAGGCGGCGCGCCAGGGCTTGGGGCCAAGGGCGCGCAAGGTGGTGGCCGGATGCAAGGTGCCGGCACCAACCTCCATGTCATAGGGCTGCAAGATGGCGCAGCCTTGGGCCGCCCAATAGGCTTGCAGCGTCAGGATGATATCTTGGAAGCACACAGGGGGCGAGGCGATCATGCCCCGCTTGCTAGCAGGACCAAACGCGCCATGCCAGCCTCAAGCAAACACCAAAAGGCCGGCGCTTGCGGCACCGGCAGTTTGGGCAACACTTCCAATGCGCCGATCAGCTCACTTTGTAGCGGCGTTCCAGGAAGGCAGCGACGCTATCGGCATCGGCCTTGCTAAGACCGAATTCCCCAGCCTTGACGCGCTTCAGCACGGCGGCGGCTTCTTCGGGGGTGTTGACGCCTGCCGCCAGGGGGCAGGAATCGCAGGTCACGGCTCTCGCGAAGATGGCTTTGCCGCGGGTATAGTCATCGGCACCGCCCGCTCCGCTGACGGAGCCCGAGGCGAAGGCGGGAGCCGCGCTAAGCAGCAACAGGCTGGCGGCGAGGGCGATGGACGTGCGCATGGTTTTCTCCTTGGAAAGGCTGCTGACGCAGCGATAGCTGAACTTGGTTACGTTTGGGTTTAGAAGTTGTAGCTGAGGCCGGTGCGGAAGAAGCCGCCTTGCAGTGTGTTCTTGCCGAGGAAGCGCCGCCCATAGGAGCCCGTCAAAGACAGGCCTTTCCAAAGGCGAACCGAGCCGCCGAAATCGGCGTAATTGTTATCTTCCTCGACATTCTGGAAGCCGCCGGGCAGGAAGCCCACACCGCCCACATCGAGGCCTCCAAGGGAATCGGCGTGGCTGATGCTGGCCCAAATTCCAACGCGGCTGGTGACGCTGTAGGAAGCGCCCAGGGAGAAGAAGACTTCTTCCGGCACCGTATCGAAGCGGAAGCGCCCGCCCACTTCGGCCGTCAAAGCCAGTTTTGGGGTGATCAGCTTGCCGATGGACACGCCAACCTGCGCGCCCGATGCGCCTTCGCCGATCGAATCCACCACGGTGGGCGAATAGAGCCCTTGGATGATGCCGGAGGCACCAAAAGTCACCGTGACGGGGGCGTTTTCCAATTCATCGAACACGCGGTAGCGAAAGCCGATCAAGGTGTCGGAAACGCCGTCCGTGCCCTGGATGAGATTGGAGTTTTTGCGCTGAAAATCTGTTTCAGAAAAGCCGATGCGCGCATCGATGGCAAAGCGATCCGTCACACCATAGCTGCCGGAGATCAGATAGGTGTTTTGGGTGAGTTGTTCCCACGGCCGGTTCGGCGTCTTGCCGCCAATGCCTTTGCGCAGGATTGGGCTTTCTTGGTGGATAAAGTTGAAATCCACATTGCCGCCGCCCGGGGCCGGCAAATACGGAGACCATTCTCCCGCATGGGCAACGCCAACAATGCTCACTACGCTCAACAGTGCAATTGCACCACGAATCACCATCTTCAACATGACACCCTCACTTTGTTCTAAGTCATTCACGATTCTTCGTTGGTGAGTGACATATACGGGAGGTTGTGTTGCTGGTTGCTTAAAACAAAGATGGATATTCGAAAAAATTATTCCGCAGTTAGCGTTTACGCGTATTCATCATAATGATCCACTGAAGTTTGCTCACTCTCATCTGTTGAGTTGCTTCAGGTTCACTGTCCCGGGCCAGGAAGATTTTCACGCGCCGGTTGCAGCGCGCAGCACGGCCTCAAACCAGGCCTGGGGCAACAGGCGCTTGAGCGGCACAACAATGGTTTGGCCGGCCGCGCCCACCACATGGCGCAATTTGGGCCGGCGCTGCGCCAAGATCCTTTCCAGCACCCGCGCCACCAAGTGCGGCTTGGGGGCTTTGGCCTCATCGGCCGCCTGGGCCTTTTGCGAGGCCTCGAACCGCGCGCTGTAGGCGCTATTTGGCCCGGCCGCCGCCGCGCGCCGGCGATTGGCGGGCAAAGCGGTATCGAAATCGCCGGGCTCGATGAGCGCGACGCGCACGCCGAACGGGCGCAGCTCAAAGCGCAGGCTCTCACAGAGGCCCTCCAGGGCAAATTTCGAGGCGCTATACAGGCCGCTGAAGGGCAGGCCGATCACGCCGGCCAGCGAGGAGATGGTCACCAAATGGCCGTGGCCTTGGGCGCGCATGATTGGGGCAAGCGCCCGGCATACGCGCAAAACGCCGAAAAAATTGGTTTCCATTTGGGCGCGGGCTTCCTCCATCGAGGTGTCCTCGATCGCGCCGGCGATGGCAAAGCCGGCATTGTTGAGGAGAGCATGGATGATGCCCGCCTCGGCCAGGATCTTGGCGATGGCCTGCGCCACCGAGGCATCATCGGTGACATCCATGGGCACAAAGCGCAGGCCTGCCTGCAGATCGGCATCAAGCGGGGCGCTGCGCTGGCAGGCATAGACCCGCCAGCCCTTGGCCAGCAAATGGCGCGCGCAGGCCTGGCCGATGCCCGAAGACGCGCCGGTGATGAGGATGGTTTTTTGGGCTGTTTGTTTCATTTGCCGCTCCCTTGCTGGGGGAGGCATACGCCAATTTCAGCCCAAACGCCTATGCCCACAATTTAGAAGGAAAGGCGCAGGCCCGTGCGGAAGAATGGCCCCTCAACGGTGTTGCGCCCAGCGAATTTGCGCCCATAGGAGCCGGTCAGCGACAGCCGTTTCGTCAGGCTGAGATCGCCGCCCAATTGCCACAGCTTCACATCCTCGTTGAGGGCGGGAAAGTCGCGCGCCGCAAAGCCCGATGTGCCGATATCGACGCCGCCCACCGAATTGGAAACCGTCACCCCCACCCAGGCAGAAAAGCGCGGGTGGATGGTATAGGCCGCCTCGGCGGAATAGAAAAATTCCTCCGGCACATTATTGAGGCGCGCCCGCCCGCCGATTTCCGCGACCAAAGCCAGCTTGGGCGTGACGAGCTTGCCGATCGAGACGCCAAATTGCGCGCCGGAGCCGCCTTCGCCCAGCGTGTCGATCGAGGTGGGCGTATAAAGGCCGCGCAAGATGCCAGAAAGCCCGACAGTCAACGTGACGGGGGCGTTTTCCATTTCGTCCAGCACGCGATAGCGCAAGCCGATCTGCGTATCGGAAAGGCCGTTTTGGCCGCTGGCCGGGCCATTGCCGTTAGGGACGAAATCGGTATCGGAATAGGTGATGCGCGCATCGATGGCCAG
>JAKFWI010000203.1 GCA_021731965.1 Hyphomonadaceae bacterium
CAATCACCGCGCGCTGGGCGGCAGCTGGCAACAGAAACATCAGCCCGATGGCCATCACGCCATCAAAGCTGTGGTTAAAGAATGTGCTGTGCTCGGCTGGCTCGCAGGCGATTTCCGCGTGCGGAAAGCGCCGCCGAAACGCCGCGACCAAAGTGGGCGAGGCATCCACGGCTGAAACCACGAATCCCTGCTCGATCAAGGCCGCCACCAGCGGCACGCCCGATCCCGCCCCCAGATCGAGGATGGAGCCCCCGGGCGGCAGCGCGCGCGCCCAAGCGCGAACGGTTTCGAGGCCAATCGCGGAACGCGCCGCCATGAATTGTTGCGCAACCGCTTCCCAGCCGTTCGATGTGTCGTCTGACAAGACGATCTCCCGCCGCTTGCACCTGCCTGTTCGTTCTAGCATCTCCTGCGGGCCACGGGTATAAGCGCGCAAATTGATCGCTCCGGGCCTTGACCCCGGAGGGAGGGTGACATGACCGCCAACGCAATCGCCGCGCCCGTGCGCGCGGGCCTCAATTCCCTAGGATTTGCCAAAGCACCGGCGCAAACGCGCGTGGTGGCGGCCATGTCGGGTGGGGTCGACAGCTCGGTGGTGGCGGCCTTGCTGGCCCGCGATGGCTATGAGGTGATCGGCATCACGTTGCAGCTTTATGATCATGGCGCGGCGGTGAACAAGCCGGGCGCGTGCTGCGCGGGGCAAGATATCCATGATGCACGCCGCGTGGCCGATCGGCTCGGCATTCCCCATTATGTGCTCGATTATGAGAGCCGCTTTCGCCAGGCGGTGATGGAGGATTTCGCCGATACCTATCTGGCGGGGGCCACGCCCATCCCCTGCGTTCGGTGCAACCAGAAGGTGAAGTTCAAGGATTTGCTGGGCATGGCCCGCGATCTGGGGGCAGATTGCTTGGCCACGGGCCATTATGTGCGCCGCGAGCTGGGCCCAAGCGGGCCGGAGCTCTGGCGCGCCCACGAGGCCGCGCGCGATCAAAGCTATTTCCTGTTCGCCACCACGCGCGAGCAATTGGAATATCTGCGCTTTCCCCTGGGCGAATTGCCGAAGGCGCAAACGCGCCAACTGGCGCAGGAATTCGGCCTGGCCATCGCCGAAAAGCCGGACAGCCAGGATATATGTTTCGTGCCCAACGGCAAATATCAGGCGGTGGTCGAGAAACTGCGGCCCGGCGCGGTGGAACCTGGCGATATCGTCCACCTGGATGGGCGGGTGCTTGGCCGCCATGAAGGGGTGATCGGCTTCACCGTGGGCCAGCGGCGCGGGCTGGGCATTTCCTCGGGTGAGCCCTTGTTCGTGATCCGGCTCGATGCCGCCGCGCGCATGGTGTGGGTTGGCCCGCGCGAAGCGCTGGGCGTCACGCGCTTTGCCCTCAATGAGGTGAACTGGTTGGGGGAATCGGCGGGCGGCGAGGATGCGCTGGACGGGCTGCCGGTGTTGGTGCGCGTGCGCTCAACGCGCCCGCCGGTGCCGGCCAAACTGCGCATCGGGGCCGGCTGGAGCGTGGAATTGGATGCGCCGGAAGAAGGCGTGGCCCCTGGCCAGGCGGCGGTGTTTTACGATCCCGCCTCGCCGCGCGTGCTGGGCGGGGGCTGGATTGCGCAAACGCAATCGGCCGCCTCATAAGGCCGCGAAAAGCGCGCGTTGCTTAATCTCCTGTTAGGCGGCGCGCCGCAGGGTCCGCCATGAGTTTGGAGTAGAGCCATGGCTATTGGGCGTTCATCGCGGGATCGCGGCCGTGATGCATTGTTGGCGGCGATCGATCGCTCTTTGGCGGTGATCCGCTTTACGCCCACTGGCGAGGTGATCGAGGCCAATGAAAATTTCCTGCGGCTGATGGGCTTTTCGGCCTCCGAGGTGATTGGCCGGCCGCACAGCCAGTTCGTGCCGAAGGATATCGCCGACAGCCAAGCCTACCGCCGTTTTTGGGAAAAGCTGCGCGGCGGTGAGTTTTCCGAGGGTGAGTTTCGAAGGCTGGCCAAAGGCGGGCGCGAAGTGTGGCTTCAAGCCACCTACAATCCCGTGCGCAATGAGCGCGGAGATGTCGCCTGCGTGGTGAAGGTGGCCTCGGATGTTACCGCGCAAAAGCTACAAGCGCTTGAGCATAGCGCGCAGATCGAGGCCCTGAATCGCACCATGGCCGTGATCGAATTTCAGCTCGATGGCACCATCATTTCGGCCAATCCGGTGTTCCTGAGCGCGACGGGCTATAGCATCGATGAGATTGTAGGGCGTCACCACCGCATGTTCCTGGCGGCAAGCGATGCGGGCAGCCCGGCCTATGAATCCTTCTGGGCGGAATTGCGCGCGGGCCGCCCCCAAAGCGGGCAGTTTCACCGCGTCGGCAAAGGCGGGCGCGCGATCGTGCTGCAGGCCTCTTATGCGCCGGTTCTCAGCCCGGCTGGCAAAGTCATCAAAGTGGTGAAATTCGCGGCAGACAGCACGGCCGAGGCCGGCAAGTTTCAAGTGTTGCGCGGTGAGATGGACCGCGGCTTGCGGGGCATCGCCGCAGCGATCGAGGCGGTGGCCATCGAATCCTCCGGTGTCGCGCAGGCATCGGCGCAAACCTCATCCACGGTGCAAACCGTGGCCGCCGCAGCCGAAGAGCTTTCGGCTTCCGTTCGCGAGATCTCCCAGGGCGTCGCCGCTTCCAAGGACGCGGTGGACCGTGTCTCCTCAGTTGCCGATCAGGCTAACGCCTCCACCACCGCCTTGAGCAATTCCGCGGACAACATGGGCAAGATCATCACCTTGATCCGCGGTATCGCTGGGCAAATCAATTTGCTGGCCCTCAATGCCACGATCGAATCGGCGCGGGCCGGCGAGGCGGGCCGGGGCTTTGCCGTGGTCGCCAGCGAGGTCAAAGGCTTGGCCGGCCAGGTTTCGACCGCCACCGAATCGATCTCCAACGATATTCAGGCCATGCAGAATGCTTCCAAGGACGTGGTCGGGGCGCTCTCGCAGGTGCGCAGCAGCATGAGCGACATCATCGACCGCGTCACCGGCGTCGCCGGGGCGGTGGAGGAGCAATCGGCCGTCACCCGCGAAATCTCCAGCAGCATGCAGGCCGCCGCCAATGCCGTGAGCGGGATCGATCAACGCATGGGGGCCATCACCGATGGCATGGCGCGCGCCAGCCATGCCTCCAACGGAGCGCAGGAAACGCTGCTAAAGATGGCGGGCTGATCACCCTCCTTTTTGAAAGCGCAGCGTCAGCGCGATGCCCGTGAGGATGGCAGCGCCAGCGAAGACCAAGCGCGGGGAGATCTGCTCGTTGAGCCATAAGCCCGCACCCGCTGCAGCAATCACCGGCACCAAAAGCTGGACGGCCCCGGCGGTGGTGACACTCAGCCGCGGCAGCACGCGATACCAGATGGCATAGCCAAGCCCCGATGTCAGCGCGCCGGCGGCAATGGCCAAGCCCGCGCCCGGTGCAGTCACGGGGACTGCGGATTCGGGCATGAGCAGCACCAGGCTTAATGGTGCCGCCCCGATGAAATTGCGGGTGGTGGTGGCGAGGGCATCGATCGATCCGCGCCCGATCAGCGTATAAACGCCCCAGGCCGCCCCGGCCCCAGCCATCAGCAAA
>JAKFWI010000021.1 GCA_021731965.1 Hyphomonadaceae bacterium
AGACGGCGCGCAGTGCGGGATCACCCGCTTGTAGCGCCGCAGTGGTCTTGCGGGCGCGATCACGAAAGATGCCATCCTCCTTGGCGCGCTGCGCGGCTGGCGGGTAAAGCGCCTCCAGATCCTCCAGGCTCAGCGCGGCCATGCGCCGATCGAAAGCTTGCCCTTCCAGCGCGCCGACTTCGTCTTCCAGCGCGACAATCAGCAGCCCCATCTGAAAGCCCCAATCGCCCAGATGCACATCGCCCCAAACCTGATCCCCACGGAAGGCGAACAGGCGCTTGAGGCTTTCGCCAATGATGGAAGAGCGCAAATGCCCCACATGCATTGGCTTGGCGATATTGGGGCCGCCATAATCGATCATCACCCGGCGGTGCTGGGCGGGATCGATGATGCTGGCCCCGCAACGCTCATCCGCGAACAAAGCCGCCGCGCGGGCCGCCAAAAGCTGCGCCGAGGGCGTGCAATTCAAAAAGCCCGGCCCGGCGATGTCCACTTGCCAATCGCCTTGCCCGGCCAGGCGCGCGGCGATGGCCTGCGCGATCTCTCGCGGATTGCGGCCCGCGGCCTTGGCGGCCCCCAATGCGCCATTGCCCTGAAAGGGGGCCAAATCTGGCCTATCTGAGCGGCGCACCAAGCCAAAGCTGACATCCAGGCCCTCGGCAACAAACGCCTCGCCGACGAAAACAGAAATCCGGCTGGCGAGATCGCCCTCGCCGCCCGCGACCTTACTGCCCGGCATTGACCCGGAACCGCTTTCCATCCCGGTTAAACGTCAGCTGCGCGGGTGTCAGATCAAAACCCACCAGGATTTCGAAATTGCCGCCGGCCACATTCTCATTGGCACGTGGAATGACGATACGCTCCAGTTCCACGTCCAGCACCGCGCGATCCTCGCCGCGGGCAAAGGTCACCGGTGCCTCGAAATACTGCTTCGACAGCGGGAGGCGATCCTTGCGCGTCACCGCCACCCAATAGCGATAGGTGTGCTTATTCCCAGACGCCATGGGTCCGCGGCCAAAAGCCAAATTCAGCTTGAGATTCATCACGATGGGATCTTCGCCGATATAACGGCAAAGGCCCCGCACCCCGCGCATTTCGCCCGTCCAGGCGATGGAGGCAAAGCGCTCATCGGCACCTTCAAACTCGATCACCCGCGAGGCATCATAGAGCACGCCCATCGCTGGGCAGGGCCCGGCATTGACGGCATTGGGATCCACCCTTTTGCTGCGCTTGGGCTTTGTCGCGCCCGCATCGGCTGATGCTTCCTCGGTCGCCACCGGCACACTGGCTGGCTTTTTTTGCTTTGAGGCGCAGGCGCTCAAGGAAATCAGCGCCAGCAGCGCGAGTGCTATGGATAATTTGTTCATGGTGGATCACTTCCAGCGCGGCTAGAGTCTCGATTTGTGGCGTCGGCACCCTATTTACCTACAGGGGCGCAGGCGCACTCGCAATCGCTGGCTGCGGCGGCAGATGGAATGTGTTGACCGATGAGCTCTGAAGACAAACCGGCGCTGACTATCCTGCTGGCGTCGCCGCGCGGTTTTTGCGCCGGCGTTGACCGCGCAATATTGATCGTTGAACGCGCCATCGAGAAATGGGGCGCGCCGATCTATGTGCGCCACGAAATCGTGCACAATCGCCATGTGGTGCGTCGGCTGGAGGCTCTCGGGGCTGTGTTCGTCGAGGAATTGAGCGAATGCCCAGCCGATCGCCCGGTGGTGTTTTCTGCCCACGGGGTCCCAAAATCGGTGCCGGCTGATGCCGAGCGGCGCAATATGGTGTTCGTTGACGCCACCTGCCCGCTGGTCACCAAAGTGCATGTTGAGGCGCAGCGCCATTTCGAGCAGGGCCGCCACATCGTGTTGATCGGCCATGCGGGGCATCCAGAGGTAGTCGGCACGCTGGGGCAATTGCCAAGCGGCGCCATCACGCTGGTGGAAACCCTGGAAGATGTGCACGCACTCGCGCCCGCGGATAGTGCAAACCTTGCAGTCATTACCCAAACCACTTTGTCGATCGAAGATACGGCGGAGCTGATGGCCGCCCTCCAGCGGCGCTTTCCAGGCATCGCCACTTCGCACAAGGAAGATATCTGCTACGCCACCACCAATCGCCAGAATGCGGTCAAAAGCTTGGCGGCGCGCGCCGATCTCCTGCTGGTGATTGGCGCGGCCAATTCCTCCAATTCCGTGCGGCTGGTCGAGGTGGCTCTGCGTGCTGGTGCCCGCCAAGCGCGCCTGATCGGCTCGGCCGATGAAATCCAATGGGCCTGGCTCAATGCCAGCGTCAAAACCGTCGCCATCACCGCCGGGGCCTCGGCACCCGAGGCCTTGGTGCAAGGCCTGATCGAGGTTTTGCAAACCCGCTATAGCGCCAGCATCGAATACGCGCCGGGTGCCGAAGAATCGGTCACCTTCAAACTGCCTTATGTGCTTGGCTGACATGAGCAGGAGCGCGTCGCCAGCGGCCGCGGTCGTGGTCGCGATCTGGACAGACGGGGCGTGTTCCGGCAATCCCGGGCCTGGCGGCTGGGGGGCCATCCTGGTGGCGCAAGGCAAGGAACGCGAACTCAGCGGCGCCGAACCGCAAACCACCAATAACCGCATGGAATTGATGGCCGCCATCGCGGCGCTAGAGGCCTTGCTGCGTCCGGTGCGTGCTGTTTTGCATACCGATAGCAATTATGTGCGCAATGGCATCACCGCCTGGATGACCAATTGGAAGCGCCGCGGCTGGCGCACCGCTGATGGCAAGCCCGTGGCCAATGTGGATTTATGGCTGCGGCTGGAGGCCGCGGCTGCTGCGCACCATATCGATTGGCGCTGGGTCAAAGGGCATTCCGGTGACGCGATGAATGATCGAGCCGACGCTTTGGCCCGCAATGCGATCAAGACGCTTTTGGCACCGGGCGCACATTAAGCGTCGAGCCCTCAACGCTCACCACCTCGACGCGGTCGCCATCCGCCACCGCCTCGCCGCTTTGGCCCTGCCAGACGGTATCGCCAAGCCGCAAGCGCCCCCGGCAATGGACGAAATCGCCCAGCGCCTGAGCATGCACGCCAATCAACCGCGCGCTATTCTCGTTCAGGCTCGTCTGGCCCGCGCGCGCCAACCACCGGCCGCGCACATAGCGCCCCGCCGTCAACGCCGGCACCAAAGTGCCGAGGCCAAACAGCGCCAATTGCGCTGGCCAGCCAATGGGCAAAAACAGCATGACGAGGCCAACCAGCCAGGCCGCAGCCGCCGGCCACAGCAGATAGGTCGAGCCCGAAACCAATTCGGCAATCAGCAGCGCCAACCCCAGCACGAACCAATGCCATGCCGCGATCGCTTCCAACGCCGTGGCCAAGCTTTCCATCTCAATGACCCTGGCCAAGGTGGCTGGCCGCAGGCGGCGCTGGCGCGTCACGTGTGGCCTGCGTCAGCGCCTTCAATCCCTCAACGAGGCCCGCCATGCCCGCCAAATCAGCCGGGATGATCACCGTGCGTTGCTGCGGGCTGGAGGCCAGTTTTTCGAAGGCATCGACATAACGCTGCCCCAAGAAATAATGCACGGCGTTGACGCTGCCCTGGGCAATGGCGTTAGAGACCACCTCC
>JAKFWI010000179.1 GCA_021731965.1 Hyphomonadaceae bacterium
GAAAGCTCAAAGCCTTCGCGGCGCAAGGTTTCCAGCAGCACGCCGAGCTGCAATTCCCCGCGCCCGGCGACTTCGAAGGCATCCTTATCCTCGGTTTCGCGCACCTGGATGGCCACATCCCCCTCAACCTGTTGCAGCAGCCGCTGGCGGATGACGCGCGATTGCACCTTATCGCCCTCGCGCCCGGCCAGGGGGCTGTCATTGATGGTGACGATGATGGACAAAGTGGGCGGATCGATCGGCGGGGCCGGGATGGCCTGCGTGACCTCGAGCGCGGCGATGGTATCACCCACCGTAGGCTCTTCTAGGCCCGCGATGGCGATGATGTCGCCGGCCTCGGCGCTCTCGACCGGCACGCGCTTGAGGCCGCGATAGGCCAGCAGCTTGGAGAGGCGGCCTTTGACGATCTCTTTGCCCTCGCGCGTCATCGCCTTGACGTTATCCCCCACCTTGACGCGCCCGGCCTCGATGCGCCCCGTCAGCGTGCGGCCCAGAAAGGGATCGCTATCGAGCATGGTGACCAGCATGGCGAAGGGCTCAGCCAGGCGCTGGCGCGGCTCGGGCGGGGGCACATGCTGCAAGATGAGATCGAACAAGGGGGCCAAATCGGTGCGGGCATCGCCCATGGCCCGTTTGGCCCAGCCTTCCTTGCCGGAGGCATAAAGCGCCGGGAAATCCAATTGCTCATCGGTCGCGCCCAGGGCCGCGAACAGATCGAACACCTCGTTCAGCACAGAATCGGGCTGGGCGTTGGGCCGATCGACCTTGTTGAGGATGACGATGGGGCGCAGGCCCAGGCGCAGTGCCTTGGTCAGCACGAATTTGGTTTGTGGCATGGGGCCTTCTTCGGCATCCACCAACAGCGCGCAGCCATCGACCATGGAGAGGATGCGCTCCACCTCCCCGCCGAAATCGGCGTGGCCGGGCGTGTCCACCACATTAATGCGGGCATCGCCCCAGGTGATGGACGTGGGCTTGGCCAGGATGGTGATGCCGCGCTCGCGCTCCTGGGCATTGGAATCCATGGCCCGCTCTTGGCGCGCCTCATTATCCCGGAACACGCTGCCCTGGGAGAGCATCTGATCCACGAGGGTGGTTTTGCCATGATCGACGTGGGCGATGATGGCGATATTGCGCAGTTCAACGGTCATGCAGAGGTTCCGAGCAGTGTGGCGGCTGTTTCGCACGTGCGAAGTGGTGAAGGCAAGCAAGGCCTGCGCCGGAACTGCGGCTTGTGGCCGCCGGGCCCGCGTGCCGGGCGATTTGCGTGCAGTGCGCAAAAATTAAAATCACGGCTACTGCACTGACAGTATTCGTTTTTTTTAAAATTCTAGACCAAGCGGTCGACAATTTATCGCTGAATGCGCTTGATTATTTTGCAGCGCAGCGTATTTTTGGTGCGTTGCAGTGTCCT
Source organism: Hyphomonadaceae bacterium (assembly GCA_021731965.1). GTDB lineage: Bacteria > Pseudomonadota > Alphaproteobacteria > Caulobacterales > Aquidulcibacteraceae. The sequence goes on from JAKFWI010000179.1 coordinate 1,415, forward strand.
GTCGATGCGGCATCCGCCCTTTCGGGCGTTTCCTCCCTATACCTTAAGCCCCAGGGTTCATCCCCTGGGGTTTTTTTTGTGCGAATTCCTTGTGTTAGGAATTTGATGCACCGGGCCGATCGATCTTGGCCGGTTCCAATTGTGGCCCATCCGGCCCCATGACGATCTGCTCCACCTTGAGCTGGGCATCCTTCAGCTTGGCTTCGCAATGGGCCTTCAGGGCGGCCCCGCGCTCATACATGCTGATGCTGTCCTCCAGCGCGACATCGCCGCGCTCCAGCTGGGAGACGATCTTTTCCAGCTCCCCCAAAGCCTGTTCAAAGCTGAGCTGCGTGACATCAAGACGGGCGGGTGTTTGCGACATGGCCAGCCTTTAGCGCGGGCAGCCTGAGTCTGCAAACGGGGGGTATGGTGAGCGCTGGTTGAACTGTGGTAACGGGGGCAGCTGGCGCTGTTATCAAGGCAGCGCAATCGGGGATGGCTGGTGGTCGACGTATTCATTTCTTATCCGCGCCGGGAGCGCGAACGGGCCGAGCGGATCAAGGCGAAGCTTGAAACGCTTAAGCTCGACATCTTCTTTGATATTGAAGGAATCGATGGCGGGGCGGTTTTTCCGCGCGTGATCTCCAACGCGCTGGACGCATCCAAGGCGATTGTTTGCTGCTGGTCGCCGCTCTATTTCACGCGGCCTTGGTGTGTGATGGAAGCGCGCGAGGGCTTGGCCCGCGAGGGACAGTCTGCGCGTATTTTGCCCATTTGCCTGGAGCGGTTTGATCGCACCGCGCCGGACGTGGAATTCCGCAGTCTTAACTATTTCGATCTGACGAACTGGTCAGGCGAAGACGAACACGAGGATTGGAACCGAACGCTATTGACACTGGGCAAGCTTGTCGGACGCGATCTGGCGGGGCCTTTGAAGAAGGGCCTGTTTGGAGGCGTAAAAGCGACTGGTCCTGCTCCGGCAGCGCCTGAGCCGGCAGCCGCGCGCGCAGACATTGTGGCGGACCTGCGCGAGACGTGGCGAGGATTTCCGGCGCGCGATGACGAAGCAGCGGTGGAGCGGTTTCTCGCTCGTGTGCGCGCGGCGGCACCGGGTTCGGGGCTCGAATTCGAGGTCGAGCACCATCTCGATGAACTGAAGCGCGTGCGCGCCCCGCAGGTGGCTCGCGAAGCGGCGGAGGCGGAGGCCCGCCGGCAGGCGGAAGAAGCCGCCCGAAAGGCGGAGGAAGAGGACGAACGGCGACTTGGTCCGGTGGTGGTGCGTGCGCGGGACGCTGCCCGCGCCGGCCGCCCCGTATCGGAGCGCGCCTTCCCCATCGAGCTGCCCGGCGTTTCCGATTGGCCCAACCCGCTGATGATCGCCATCCCGCCCGGGCGGTTTTTAATGGGCGCGCCTGCTAGCGAGGAAGGCTCACGGGATGCCGAGCGGCCGCAGCACGAGGTGCGGATCGATTACGCTTTCGCGCTGGGCCAACACACGGTGACGGTCGATGCATTCAAGGCATTCGTTACGGAAACCAACCACGACACGGGCAAGAGTGCCTATGTCTGGAACGGCAAGGACTGGAAGGACACAGCGGGAAAGGGGTGGCGGGACCAAGGCTTTGCGCAAACAGGCGCCCATCCGGTGTGCTGCGTGAATTGGGAGGACGTGCAGGCTTATATAGCTTGGCTGAACAAGAAAGCGGGCCTTGCGGGCCGCCCAGACGCTTACCGCCTGCCTTCTGAAGCGGAATGGGAATATGCCTGCCGCGCGGGGACGACGACGCCGTTCAGCTTCGGCGGGACGATTTCAACGGCGCAGGCGAATTATGACGGCAACTCCACCTATGGTGCCGGCAAAAAGGGCGAGTATCGGCAAAAAACCTTGCCCGTTGGCTTCTTTCCGGCCAACTCCTTCGGCCTTCATGAGATGCATGGCAATGTCTCGGAATGGGTCGAGGATGGCTATACCGGTTACGGCAAAACCCCGAGAGACGGCTCGGCAAATACAACTGAAGGTTGCTCGATCCGCGTGTTTCGCGGCGGCTCGTGGTTCATCAATCCCGCGTTTCTCCGCTCTGCGTTCCGGCTCTGGAGCTCGCCTACGTTCCGGAGCTACTATTTAGGGTTCCGCGTTGCCCGAACCCTTTTAAGTGGTGATTATTAATT
>JAKFWI010000158.1 GCA_021731965.1 Hyphomonadaceae bacterium
CAGCGCCGCTATTGGGAGCCGGAGTTTGAAAACTCCCCGCTGAATCTGGCCGGCTGGACCAAACAATTGACCGGCTTGCCTACGATCACCGTGGGCTCGGTGGGCCTCAAGGGCGCGGATTTCATCAATGCCTTCCGGGGGGAGGGCTCCGAGGTCGGGGATTTAAGCGATCTGGAAGCACGCCTTGAGGCCGGAGAATTTGATCTCGTGGCGGTTGGCCGCGCGCTGATCAGCGATCCGGAATGGGCCGCCAAGGTGCGCGAAGGCCGCACCCAGGAGCTAACGCCCTTCCAGGCCGCCGCGTTGGCGGAGTATGTTTAGGGCGCAATCTGCACAGGGCTGATTCGATGCGCCAATATCTGGATTTGCTGCGCGAGGTCTTGGAACACGGCGTGGATCGCCCCGATCGCACGGGCACGGGGGCAAGAAGCGTGTTCGGCCGCCAGATGCGCTTTGATTTGGCGCAAGGCTTTCCGCTGCTGACCACCAAGAAGCTGCATCTGAAATCCATTGTGGTGGAGCTGCTTTGGTTCTTGCGCGGCGAAACCAATGTGCGCTGGCTGCAAGAGCAGGGCGTCAGCATTTGGGATGAATGGGCCGATGCCAATGGGGAACTGGGCCCCGTCTATGGCAAGCAATGGCGCAGCTGGGCCGCGCCTGATGGGCGGGTGATCGATCAGATCAGCCAGGTTGTGGCTGGGCTGAAAGCCAATCCCTATTCGCGCCGGCATATGGTTTCGGCCTGGAACCCCGCCGATGTGGAGGCCATGGCGCTGCCGCCCTGCCATTGCCTGTTTCAATTCTTCGTGGCCCCAAATTCAAATGGTGGCCAGCGGCTGTCCTTGCAGCTCTATCAGCGCTCGGCCGATTTGTTTTTGGGCGTGCCCTTCAACATCGCCAGCTATTCCTTGTTGCTGCTCATGGTCGCGCATGTGCTGGGTATGGAGGCGGGCGAATTCGTGCACACATTGGGCGATGCCCATCTCTATGCCAATCATGTGGCGCAGGCCCGCAAACAGCTGACACGCACCCCGCGCGCGTTACCGCGCCTGGCGCTGAGCCCTGCAGTGCGCGACCTCTTCGCCTTCACGCTCGAGGATTTCACGCTGAGCGATTATGCGCCGGACGCACATATCAAGGCTCCCGTGGCGGTGTGATTGGATCAATGTTCGGTTGCGTTTGATGAACGGGTTCGGCAAGCTCACTTGAGAATGGGAGTGGGTGATGGATTTTATTGGACCAGTAACCGCGATTGCGGGAGTTTTAGGGGCACTGGCGGGTGCTTTGGGTGCTTATCCGGCGATTGCCAAGTATCAGGAAGAAAAACGCGCGCGGCTTCGAGAAAAAATCGATGAACAATTGGAAAGCGAGCGGCAAGAACAGCCAGCCGATCTGATGCCCGCGCAAATTGTTTGGGCCACCACAGCCTCTGAACAAAGTTTCCAGTATCGCAAGAGCAAAGCTGTTATTTCCATTGCGAACTTCAAAGGGGGAGTCGGTAAAACCACGATAAGCGCTGCCTTGGCGGCATATATCGGAAGCGTCAAAGGAAAAAAGACTCTCGTCATCGATTTCGATTATCAGGGATCTTTGTCGCTGATGTTCATGAGGATGCTGGGGCGCAGAGATCGCACCTCGACATCGACCAAACTCATCTCGCGGGATGCGCAATCCTCTACCGTTAGAGAGTTGGCGACATCGCTGTCCGGACCAGCGGGGAGCAATGCATGTGTCAGCAATTGCGATCTCTTTACAGCTTTTTATCCGCTTGATACTCACGAGACCACGGAAATGGTTAATTGGTCACGCGATGGAGGCAATGATGTGCGCTACCGGCTGCGCCATCTGCTTGATTCTCGAGCTTTCGACGAGTACGATGTAGTGATCATTGATTGCCCACCGCGCTTTTCGACGGGGACAATCAATGCCCTGTGCGCCAGCACGCATCTCATTATCCCATCGATTATGGATATTTTATCGGCCGAAGCGGTAGTGTATTTTTGCAAACAAATTGAGCAATTGAAAAGTCGCATTTTTCCAAATTTGCAGTTGCTTGGGATTTTGCCCAATATGGTGTATCGAGCGGAGAGATTTACACAGCGCGAGGATCAGATCGCTGAGCGCATAGATGGTGAGGTTCGACGTATTCTTGGCGGCGATCAATGGGTCATGCGCGAAGCAGCTCTCGCGCGCTCATCCGTGATGGGGGGCGATGCGGGTGATGCTGCCCCGTCAGTGTTCAGTGCAGCGGCAATCGCCGCCTTTGCAAGAACCGGCCTGGCCATTTCAAAGAGACTATGGTGACAACAATAAGTACGTTAATCATCCATTTACGCGAAGCGGCAAAGCTTTCTTCCGTGCAGACCAAAGGTGCCGTTGAGTTTCGGGTGCTTGCGGCGGCGCTTGAGAGGTTTTCCATGGTCGGTTTGGATGAATTCACCGAGGCTCTTGAAAAACTCCTTCTGCCCAAACAGAAGCCAACTCCGGCGCAAATCGCCGAAAAAATTCGCGCCGCGTTCGGAGATGATGAGCAGTTTGACCAGTATCTTGACACACTGCGCGCCCCAAAAGCTTATTCCGCGGACCAGCTGAAGGAAGTTTACAACCTCACTTTGCGCAGGAGCCGCTCCTTTGCCAAATCCGCCAGCAAGAAAAGTGTGCTGGATGAATTGGTGGCGGAGCGAAAAATCATGCTGACCAATGACAATGCCTTTGAAGTGATTCGCCGCCTATCTGGGCGATAGGGCCAGCAACGCGCCGGCCCGTTTGCGCCCTCATGCCCGCTTGGACAGCACAGTATCAAATGTGGCCCACACGCCTTCCTCGCCGTGCCAATCGCCTTTGGTGGCGGCTTTTGAATATTCGGTGGCGCGCGCCTCGAAGAAATTGGCGTGCTCAACCCCGTTGAGGATGGATGTCAGCCAGGGCAAGGGGTGCTCGGTGACGCCAAACAATTTCGGCAAATTCAATTGGCCCAGGCGCCAATCGGCGATGTAGCGGATATAGGTTTTGATGTCCTGCGGCGTCATGCCTTGCACGGGGCCCAGCTCAAAGGCCAGATCGATAAAGCGATCTTCCAGCCCCACCACGGTGCGGCAGCATTCCACGATATCATCGGCCACCGCCTTGGTCACGGCCCCCGTTTCGCGCGCGAAGGTGTGGTACAGCTTGATGATCCCCTCGCAGTGCAGGCTCTCGTCCCGCACGCTCCAGGAAACGATCTGGCCCATGCCCTTCATCTTGTTGAAGCGCGGGAAGTTCATCAGCATGGCGAAGCTGGCGAATAATTGAAGCCCTTCGGTGAAGGCCCCGAACATCGCCAAGGTGCGGGCGATATCGCCCTCATTGTCGATGCCGAACTGGCCCATATAATCATGCTTGGCGCGCATCGCCTCATAATCGAGGAAGGCAGCAAATTCCGATTCGGGCATGCCGATG
>JAKFWI010000208.1 GCA_021731965.1 Hyphomonadaceae bacterium
TTCGGGCAGGAGAGGCCCAGTTCGCGTAGCGGTGCTACGGGGGCTGGGACACGACGAACCCGAAGCCGAAATCGGCCGCATCCCTCTAGGACGGCAGGATTTTTTGTCCTGAGGGCGTCGCCGGTCTTGCCCGATGCCCCGCATCGCGCTTTGCCCGGCTCCTGCTCAGGAAAGGCAAAAAATTCTTGCCGTCGCGGCCGTGCCGGAGTTCTTCAGCAGCCTGCTAGAGTATCGCAGGCAAAATCCGAGCCAGATTTTGTTGGGTTCGATACTCTAAAACTTTGAATTGGCGCATTTTCGGGCACAAAACCGCGACTACACCCAGGATCAAGTCCGGGGCAGGCTTTTTGTTGAAAATGCGCTGGAATGATCGCCGCGGAGGAAGCTTCGGGGCGGCCGTTCTTTCATTCGCCCCGAAATGTGCAAGACAAAAGCAGCGGCCTGCTTTCACCCGTTCAGCTTAGTGGGTATCCGCCCGCCGCCCAGCCCATCAAGCCGATGTGGCAGCGCTCTCGTGCGAGCCATGGCCGTGCGCAGGCGTCGAGCCGAAGAACACCACCTGACTGATCATCGCCCGCACGGCCTCTTCTGCGTACGGCTTGGAGATGAGGAAGGTCGGCTCGGGGCGCTCCCCCGTGAGCAAGCGTTCTGGAAAGGCCGTAATGAAAATTACGGGCGTTGAGACCATCGCGAGGATGTCCCGCACGGCATCTATGCCGGAGGAGCCCTCGGCCAGTTGGATATCAGCCAAAATGAGGTTGGGGGCGTGCTTGGCTGCGGCGGCAACGGCGCGTTCGGCGGTTGCCGCGGTGGCAACAATGGTATGGCCAAGCGAGGCGACAATGTCGCAAAGATCCATCGCGATCAACGCTTCATCCTCGATGATCAGGACGCGGCCGCTGGATTGTTGCGCGATCTCCGCGCGCGCCTCTTCCACCAAGGCCGCCAATTCTTCACTGGTCGTTCCGAGAATCTGGGCGGCTTCGCCCTCTGAAAACCCCTCCAGGGTGGTCAATAGCAAGGCTTGACGCGCTGCTGGCGCAAGCGTTCTCAGGCGCGCCTGGGCGGCCGCGACAGAGCCTGTTTCTGCGCTGCCATCTGCTGTTGGCACGCCCGAGGCATGGCTGGTGAACGCGCGATAGAGGCCCAAACGGATGGGAATGCTTGTGTTTTGCGCCTGCGGGTCATCGATCAGCGCTTGCAAGGTCACGCCGACCAGCGTGTCGCCATCGCGCTGAGACCCGGTCAGGGCGCGCGCATAACGGCGCAATAGCGGCAAATGCGGCCCGAGGGATGCGAGTGAGGACATAAACGGGCTCCGGCCGGGCGCCCCCGGAAAAATCAAGCGTGGAACAAGAGCGCCCTGGGGGCGTTGACCAAGGTTATGATCGTAACAATGCGAAGCCGCCAAAAAAGTTCCCCGACTGGGAACAAACTCTTATCTGGGGTGTTTTTGCCAAAATGGCCTATCATCGGCGAGGCAAGGGGGCATACATCGAATGCCCGATTGGCGGAGAGACATCTGATGGCTGAAAAGCCGCACAATAATGGAGATTGGCAATTGCCGCAGGACCCGATCACGCGCTGCCTGAGGCTTGTCTATTCAGAAGTCGAGGCAGAACCGCTTCCTGACGAGTTGGCCCGTCTGCTCCAGGAGCTTGAAGCAGCGGAAAACGGCGCACCCGATGGATGAACTTGGCGCGCACAGCAACTCCCGTCGCGCGGTGAGGCTGGCGATTGTCGCCATGATGCCGCAATTGCGGGTGTTCGCGCGCTCTTTATCGCACAATCCGGCGAAAGCCGACGATTTGGTTCAGGATACGATCGTCAAGACCCTCTCCAATATCGAGAGTTTTCGCGAAGGATCCAATCTTCGCGCCTGGATGTTCACCATTCTGCGCAATACGTTCTATTCTGATCTCCGGAAACACCAGCGTGAGGTGGAAGATGCCGATGGCGTGCACGCCAGCCGTCTTGCCGAACTCCCACGCCAGAACGGCGTTGTCGATCTTCAGGATTTCAAGCTGGTGTTTGCGAAATTGTGCGCTGACCACCGCGAGGTGCTAACGCTTGTTGGCGGCTCAGGCTTTTCCTATGAGGAGGCTGCTGAAGTTTGCGGCTGCCCGGTGGGGACCATAAAAAGCAGAATGAATCGCGCCCGTCGCCGGTTGGGCGAGTTGATGGGCGTGGATGTGGACACCTGGGGCGAAGATGGTGCTCACCTTCCCCAATCCATGACAACAGGCGGCTGAGAGGCTGTTGAAAAACGCTGGGCATCTCCGGGCATGGCTGCCGCCCTCTTTTTCCAGATTATCCCTGCGCAGCCGCGCCGCCTTGCTCTTCATACTGGTTGTGCTCGCGGCGATCGCACTCGGCGCATCTCAGACGGCATCCATCTCGTTGGCAAACATCGCGCTGGATGTTGGGTTGCTAGGCATTCTGGCTGGCGGGTGGGTGTGTGTGCATTCAGAGGTTTTGCGCCCCGCCAATGCCCTGGCGAAAATCGCTGTGGGGTTCACACAGGGCCGTGAGGAAACGCAGCCGCCACCATCGGAACCCACCCAAGCGAGCCCAAGCACGACCTCCCTGTGGGCCAGCGTAGACACGTTCGCGGGCGTCTTGCAGGCGCAGGCGCATCGCTCTGATGCTGCGATCGCCGTGGAGCGCGTTGTGCTGCGCGAGGTCAATCACCGGATCCGCAATAATCTGCAAATGGTGGCGTCCATCCTCGCAATTCAGGCCCGGGCAGATGAGTCCGATGGCGCGCTGCGGGCGCTTGGCAGGGTAAATCTGCTGTCTTTGGCCCAGGACAGGATCTATGCGTCGGGCGATGTGAACCGCGTGCGGCTGGATGATCTGGCCGCTGAGATTGGCCGCAATTTGCAAAGCGCGCGCGGCACGCAGGCGCATACGCTGCGCCTTGAATTGGTGCTCACACCGGCCTTCTCACAAAGCGATGCCGCTGTGCCGATGGCGTTCTTGATGGGCGAAAGCCTCTCCCACGCCCTGGATCTCCTTGGCCCGATCAGTGGAGCCATTCTGATCATGACAGTCAGGACCGAAGCAGATGGCTCAGTTCTGTTCTCGCTCGCATCGCCGCAAATGCCCCAACACCGCCCTTTGTCGGCAAATTCCGGGCGCGTGATGGAGGCATTCGCGCTTCAAATTGGTGTTGAAATCATCCGCTCGCCGATCGGCCCCGAACTCGTGCGGATCAAACTCAAACCCTCCACGACCGCAATTGCACGCTGAACCCAAAGGATGGAACCTTTCACCCATGTGTTGGGTTTCCATGAGAGCCGCGTATTCCGCGTATCCAGGAGAACCAACATGAATTGGGATCAAATCGAAGGTAAGTGAGACCAGATGAAGGGCAACGTACAAAAGCAATGGGGCAAGTTGACCGATGATGATCTTGCAGTCGCGCGCGGCAGCCG
>JAKFWI010000046.1 GCA_021731965.1 Hyphomonadaceae bacterium
TATGTGACGCTGGAGCATTTAAGCGAGATGGTGCGCGCCGGCGTGGATTTCACCGTGCAGGACGCCAAAACCGGCGATGACATCACTCGCGCCGTGCTCGCTCAAATCATTTTCGAGCAGGAAAGCCGGGGTCAAAATCTGCTCCCCGCCCAATTCCTGCGCCGCTTGATCCGCTTTTACGGCGATAGCATGCAAAGCTTTTTGCCTGCCTATCTGGACATGAGCATGGATGGCTTCACGCGCGGGCAAGATCAATTGCGCGATCAGTTTTCCCGGGCCTTCCAGGCCAAAAACCCACTCGCCACCTTCGAGGATCAGGCCCGCCAGAACATGGCCATGTTTGAGCAGGCCATCAAATTATGGGCCCCCTTCGCGGTCAGTGGCCTGCCTGGCAGCGGCGATACCAAGCCCGCCGCGCCGCGCAAGCCCGGCACAGAGGGCGATGCCGTCGATGATCTTCGCCGTCAGATGGAGCAGATGCAGGCCCAGCTCGATGAGCTTGCCGCCGAGCGGGCGCGGCGCAAGCCTTAATTTTTCTTAGTAAATCCTAACAAGCCCTTTAGCTTGGCAGCTTTCTTGCTCATGCTGGGGCATGGCTGCCAAACCGCCCCCTTTTGAACCAGGCTTCGCAAACCGGGCCCGCGCATCGGGTGGAAGCGCGCGCGCCGACCGCGCCGAATATGTGATCGATCCGCCCGCGCCCGCTTGGCTCCATGCCGGCTTCGCCGCGCAGGCCATCGGCCAATCCGGTCAAGACGGGGCCAGCACCCGCGGCTATGCGCTGAGCCAGGGCCCGCGCCCCGGCCTCTGCTTTGATCTGCGCGCCTGAGGGCAACTCAGCCCCCTCGGCTTCAATCCCGATCCGGCGCGCCGAGCGGAAAGAGATGCCGGAAGGGCCGCGCTTCCTCAATCGTTCGGGCAAAAGATGGGCGCGCCAGCAGCCGCGCGCGGCTAAGCTTGCACATGCATGCCGATTCCCTTCTGGCCCAATGGGGCAGACATTGCCGGGAGGCAGGCCTGCGGCCCGCGGCCTGGTTCACGGATCAGTTCGGCCACAAACACTGCGTGGCTGATCAGATTTGCAATGAAAAACAACGCTCTGCAGGACAAAATAGGGTGAGCCGCACGGGTGTGCATGCGCCATGTTTCTACCGCAAATCCTTGCGACGATCCTTCCATGAAGCTCGAAAAATATCAGCGACCCAAGCCGGTCAAACGCAGCATTGCTGATCAAATCATCGCCAGCCGTGGGCATCTGATCCATAAACTCAAAGCCAAGGACACCACAGGGCGATGGGCTTATTATTTCGTGTTGGTACCGCACCACAAGGAAAGGTTGTTCCTCAAAGCTATCCAAGGCGATGGCGTGATCAACCTTGAAGATTATGGCCAGGTGATTGCTTCTTGCTATGGCGAGGCACCGACGCTGGAGCTCAAAGCCTTCTTGCACGACAAATACGGCTTTAACGTCTAAATCTTTACTTATGAAACCGTAATTGGTCGGGTTTTATTCTCGTTCTTAGCCATCGCAAGGCCCCCTATCCTTGCCTGCAAATCTCCCCATGCGGGCTAGCGCGGATTTGCGCCCCCGGCCAGCGGGAAGTTTGGACTTTGCGCCGTGCGGGGCTAAGCTTGCGCATGCATGCCGATGCCCTTCTGGCCCAATGGGGCAGCCATTGCCGGGAAGCTGGCCTGCGAGAAGCTGGCGCACTCGGCGCGCAGTTGATCGCCGCCTATGGCGCGCCCCATCGCCATTATCACGGCCATGGCCATCTGGCATTCCTGTTTCGCGAGATCGAAACGCGGCGATCCCTCATCGGCGATGCTGCGCTTTTGCGCTTTGCAGCTTGGTTCCATGACGCGATCTATGATCCCAAGGCGCAGGACAACGAAGAGCACAGCGCGGCCTGGGCGCTCCAGGCTTTGCCGGAACTGGGCGCGGCCCCCGGCTGGGTGCGCAGCGTAGAAGCCCTGATCCTCAAGACCAAATCGCACCATACCGGCCCAGCGGGGCCGGACGAGGCGCTGTTTTTGGATATGGATTTCGCCGTTATCGGCGCGCCCGTTTCTGCGTATCGGCAATATGCTCAGGCGATCCGCGCGGAATATTCTCATGTGCCCGATGCGGTTTTCCGAATGGGCCGCAGCGCGTTTCTGGCGAATGTTCTGGCTCAGCCCCGCATGTTCCGCACCGAGATTTATGAAGATCTTTAAGGCGAGCAGGCCCGGGCCAATCTGACCGATGAGATCGCGCTGCTCAGCGCCTAGAGAAAAACCCACCGTGCGGCGATTGGGACAAAAATGCTCGGGCTCGCGCCCAAAATCTCCGCTGCATCAAATCGGTTCAACCGTTCAGGCCCCTTTTCGCTCAGCTCATCCCCCCATCCGAAGGCCCTGCAATTGCATTGCCTGTCACGTCAGGGCTTCCATGGTCGTCAAAACGCCCAAAGGATCGTACAGCACTTAAACCGGCCAGATCGTTGGTTCCCTGAATGGGAAGACCATCGATTGACACCCGCGCGCCGGCACCCTATTCCCTCCCTCCGCATGCCCAGATGGCGGAATTGGTAGACGCACCAGCTTCAGGTGCTGGCGTTCGCAAGGACGTGGAGGTTCGAGTCCTCTTCTGGGCACCATACTAGGCGAAAAGCCTTGTAATCACTGGATTTGTTGAGTTCTATAAGCGCTGAAACCGCCTTCGGTACTAAACCGAGGTACTAAGCGTGGCTCTGAACTGGATGCTTGCACGTGACGCCAAGTCGGGCGAGCCAGAAGCGCCCATGGGGTGGCCCGCAAACAGATTCCGGCCCGGTTGAGGCCCGCCTATACGGCGGCTCCAAGCACCAATTTGGAGGGAAAGGCTGGGCCGAGAAGTTCGCCCGGCCGGCCTCGCTTTCCTAGCAGGAAGCGCGGGTCGCCTTCGCCGACTGGCTCGCCACCGTCGAGGCGCGGATCGCCCTCGTCAGCGCCCAGGTGAACGGCGAGGGGGTCGACCTCAGCCACGCCCAGGCCCACGCACTGGCCGGCCGCTGGTACCGCTGGAAGACCGCCCGCCACGAGGACGACCCTGGATCGGCCCAGCGCTGGAACGACGAAATCCGGGCGCTTGATGGCGGGGTCCTTGGTCTCATGCCGGAGAAGGAGGCCGTTCGCATCCGGGCCTCCCGTCCGATGGCCTTGCCCAAGGCCGAGCGCTTCGACGATCTTCTCGACCGTCTGAGCGGCGCCGACACCCGGGTGCTGGACCAGATCGCCATCGCCACCTGGGCGCCGGAATTCCTCGCCCACGAACGCATCATCCTCTCCCCCTCCGGGAGGCGGCGTTTCCTCTGTGCGGTGCTCTACGAGCTGGTGGCGGTCAACGCGCTGCTCACGCGCAGGTCCTCAGGCGACTACTCGCCCGATCCGCGACCGGAGCGCTTTCCCG
>JAKFWI010000030.1 GCA_021731965.1 Hyphomonadaceae bacterium
TATCGGCGGTGCGGGTGCGCTCTGGTCTCGCGCCATCAACAGCTTTTACGGGCAGGATAAATGGCAGCCCACCGATAATCTGACCGTGACTTTGGGCCTTCGCTATGATCGCTACAGCAGCGGCGCAACGCCCGCGTTCAACCAGAACTTTCTGAATCGGTATGGCTTCTCGAACGAGCAAACCTTCCAGAATCTGAAACTGTGGCAGCCGCGCCTTGGCGTCAGCTATGATGCGCCGTGGGATTTGTTTGGCAAATCCAAGTTCCAGTTTGGCGCGGGCGTGTTCGGCGGCGGCGAGCCCGGCGTGTGGTTCTCCAATTCCTTCTCCAACACGGGTGGCAGCTTTGCCTCGGTGCAGTCAACCGGGCCGTCCGCCACGGCGGTTGCCTGCACGCCAGCACAATTGGCGGCCACCTTCCAAAACGGGCAGTTCACCGGCATTCCGCAATGTATTTTGGGCCTGCAAGCGGCAGGTTTCTCCTCGGGCCAAGGCCCGGTGAACGCGGTGGATCCCAATATCAAACTGCCCTCTGTTGTGCGCGCGAACTTCCAGTTCGAGCATGTCACGGATTTTGATGGCGCGGCGAACGGCCTGTTCGATGATTGGGAGCTGACCTTCAGCTATATCCACTCGGCTTTCCGCAATTCCTTCCGCTTCGAGGCGATTTCGCAGTTCGAGATCGGCCAAACCTCGATCGGCTTTCCGCGTTATGTCACGGTCGATCCCACCAATGCTGGCAGCGGCCTTCGCTTCGCTGGGATCGGCCAGGGCTTTACCGGCACCTACACCACCGCTTGCAATGGCGCGGCGAGCCGCAATGGCGACATCGTGCTGACCAACACGCTCAACGGCAGCGGCAATAGCGATTCCTTGGCCATCTTGGCGGCGAAAACCTTCGATTATTCGGTGCCGGGCCTCAACACGCCGGCATCTCTGGGTCTGAACATTGGGTATTCTTTCACCAATGCGCAGGACGCCTCCAACAATGGCGCGACAACCGCGGCATCGGGGGTGACCAGCACCATTATCGACACAGAGCTGAATGAACTGCCGATCCGGCCCAGCGGCTTCTTCAACGGCCACAACATCACCTTCACTGCGCAATCGCGCCATGAATTCATTCGGGATTTCGCGACGAAGATCGGCCTCTTCTTGCAGGCCCGTTCTGGGCAGCGTTTCTCCTTTACGTCCCAGGGTGGTTCTATCGCGCCAGCCCTCAACAACACATCCTTCTATTCCCAATACATCCCGACGGCCCCATTGGCTTACGTCGGCGCGTTTACCCTTGTTAGAACCGACATTGCGAACGGCATTACGACGCAATCATTTGCTTCCAGCACGGCGGATCCGAACATCAGCTTGGGGGGAACGCGTTCTGGCCCCACCGCGAGCTTCAATAATTCACTTCCTATCGTCAACAACCTCAATCCGGCGCAATTGGCGGCTCTGAACGCCTTCTTGCAGGACCCGCAGTTCGCGGGATCGGCGGGCCAGATCCTGCCCCGCAACGCTTTCCAAAATCCTTGGTTCGTGGATCTCGATCTGCGCTTTGCCCAGGAAATTCCAACGCCGATCAAGGGCTTCCGCCTCGAAGCCTATTCGACGATCAACAATTTCCTGAACTTGGTGGCCAATCGCCGCAACGTGCAGCGCGGCTTTGGGGATCGGGCCTCCCCCGTCGGGCTGCAGGCCTTCGCCAACCCTTCCAACACGACGCCGGGCACCACCTCTCAGGTGGTGATCAACAGCTTTACCCCAGGCAGTCTGCTGCAAACCATCAATACCAGCCAATCCTTGTGGCAGGTGAATTTCGGCCTGAAGTTCGAATTCTAATTCTGGCTTCGGGAAAAGCACAGCAATCGGAACGGGGCGGCCTCGCAAGGGCCGCCCTTTTCTTGTGCGCTTTGCATCCTTTGGATAAGACCACCCCATGCAGTCCGTGAAATCCGCCATCCCCGCCGAATGGGCCCCGCACCAAGCGATCTGGACGGCCTGGCCCTCCCATGCCGATCTGTGGGCCGAAAATCTGGAGCCGGCGCGCGCCGAGTTCGCGGCCATGGCCCGCGCCTTGGCGGCCCCTTTTGGTGATCGCGGCGGCGATAGGCTGCGGGTGCTGGCCTGCGGGCGAGAGGCGGAAAAAAGCGCCTGGGCCGCCCTTGGCGATTGCGCCCAGATCCTGCCCGCCACGTTCGGCGATATCTGGCTGCGCGATACGGGGCCGATCTTCGCGTTGGCTGGGCTGGCCCACGCCTTTCGATTCAACTTCTGGGGCGGCAAATACGATTTGCCCGGCGATGAATTGGTGGCCGAACAGATCGCCCGGCAGGCTGGCGCGCGCCTGCTGCGCCATGATTTCGTGCTGGAAGGCGGGGCGATTGAGCTGGACGGGGAGGGCAGCGTGCTCACCACCCGCCAGTGCCTGCTCAATCCCAATCGCAATCCCGGCTGGGAGGAGGCCAGCGCCGAGGTGGCTTTGCGCGGCGCCCTCGGCGTGGAGAAGGTGCTCTGGCTCGATGAGGGCCTGGCCAATGATCACACCGATGGCCATATCGATAACCTGGCCCGCTTTGTGGCCCCCGGCCGCGTGGTGTGCCAGGCCCCGCATGGCAAAGACGATCCCAATGCGGCGGTGCTGGAAGCCATCGCGCAAAAGCTGGCAGGCATGCGTGATGCGCGCGGGCACCGCCTGGAGGTGATAACATTGCCCTCGCCTGGCTTGGTGCGATCGGAAGATGGCGCGCCGATGCCGGCCAGCCATATGAATTTCGTGATCGGCAATGCCAGCGTGGTGGTGCCGATCTATAACGCGCAGGGAGAAGCGGCCGTGGAGGCACTCGCGGCCTTGTTCCCCGATCGGCGCACGATCGGCATGTCCGCCCGCGCCTTGCTTTCGGGTGGCGGGGCCTTCCATTGCATCACCCAACAGGAGCCGTCATGAGCCGAAATGTGCGCCTTGCCGCCTGCCAGGGTGCTTTTGGCGAAGATATGGCCGCCAATATCGCCAAGACGGCGGCCTTGATCCGCGAGGCGGCCGGCCAAGGCGCGCAAATCATCTTGCCGCCCGAATTGTTCCAGGGCCCGTATTTCTGCGTCAGCCAAGAAGAGCATTGGTTTGCCACCGCCTTCCCGGCGCAATCCCATCCGTGCGTCGCAGCTTTGGCCCCATTGGCCGCGGAATTGGGTGTTGTCCTCCCCGTTTCGATTTTTGAGCGCGAAGGGCCGCATTATTACAATTCCATCGTCATTCTGGATGCTGATGGGCGGGCTTTGGGCGTTTATCGCAAAACCCATATCCCCGATGGGCCCGGCTATCAGGAGAAATATTATTTCCGCCCGGGCGATACCGGTTTTCGGGTCTGGCAGACCCGGTTTGGGCGCATCGGCG
>JAKFWI010000200.1 GCA_021731965.1 Hyphomonadaceae bacterium
CGATTTGACTGAATCAGGTCAAATCGGGTGAATCCGCTCTACACTAAGTGATTAGAGCGCATTCGAACGGAAAACCGCAACTCCACTTTTCCTGAATGCGCTCTAGCCCGGCTGAGGCTCTTGCACGAGCGCATAGCCCAGGGCGCGCAATCCGCCGGCGCAGGCTTGCTCCAGACTGGCGCATTCGGCCGGCGTCAAGCCCGATCGCCGCGCGCGCGGTGCACCGATGCGCTGGCTGGCCTGCGCGATCCACGCGCTTTGCGGTAAATCCTTATCGATAAAGCCCAGCAGATCCGCCAGGGCCTCTTTTGGCTGGGCCACGAGGCGTTCATAGCTCAGGCTCAGCACCTGTTGCGGCGGCAAAGCAGCCAGGCTTTTCAGCCCGCTCAGCACCATTTCCGACCAAAATGCCCCGACCACGCTGACATCAGTTTTCGTGCGCAAGCGCTGCTTGATCGGCTGCAGCGGGCCCAGCAGGCCCTCCGCCCAAGCCAAAGCCCGGCTTTCGCCCAGGCGGAAAGGCGGCTTGAGCAAATCCACACCGAAGCGCTTGGCCTCAAACCAAGATTGCGCCAGCAGGCTCAAGGGCGGGTAATCGCGAATGGAAAGCGCCGTCTCACGCCCATCGCGGAACAAATGCACAAATTTCGCGCCTGGAAACAGACGCGCCATGGAATCCACGAACATCAGCGACGCGCCCGAGCGCTCTACCCAGATTTTCTTGCCCAAACGCTGGCGCAGCCACTCAAAGAAAAAGCGGTAATGCTCGGCCAGGGGTGCGCTGGCGCGCGGAATCATGGCCGCCTCGAGCTCAAAGAACAGCACCTCTGGCTCATCGCTCAAACGCGGCAGCGCCATATAAAGCAAAGGCGGCAAAGTGCGCTGACTGAACAGATTGCTGCGCGAGAAATCATACTTGAATTCATCCGGGCAGGTCTGCGGCGTCAGGATCTTGCGCATGGGAGAACGCGGCGTGGCCAGCAAGCGCCAAAAGGCCCGCCCGGTTAAGCGCGCATGCACAAAGGCCCGGATGTTATTGGCCATAAACAATTCGGAAACGCTAAGCACCGCGGGATGAAGCTGGAGCAAGTCCGAAAGCAAGGTCGAGCCGCAGCGCCCGCTGCTGACGATAAAGGTCGGCTGGGTTAGGGAGATCACGCCGCCGATTCCATGGCCGGCACCCCAACCAAAGCCCACAACAGGCCATCGGCCGATTGCTGGCAGCCGCGCAACGGCACGCCAAAGCTGGCGATCGCCTCGTACAAGGTTTCGCGCAGCGGCCGAAACGTGTAGCCGAGCTCCGCTTGCGCTTTGGCGGAAGAGAAATACATCAGCTTTTTCGCCAGCCGCACTCCATTGATGGTGGCCAGCGGCGCATGCCCGGTAATACGGCTGATGGCCTCGGCAATGAAGGCAATGGGATAGATGGCCAGGCGCGGGATCTCCGCTTCTGGCGGGGGCCGCCCGACCAGGTCAGCAATCAGCCAGAGCAATGCACGCAAAGAAAGATTGTATCCACCGAGGATGTAACGCTCCCCCACCCGGCCCTGATCATGTGCCAGCAAATGCCCGCGCGCCACATCATCGACATGCACGAAATTGAGGCCCGTATTGACATAAGCCGGCATTTGCCCGAGCGCGCTTTGCTTGACCATCAAACCAGTCGGCGTCGGCTTGATATCGCGCGGGCCGATCGGTGTGGAGGGATTGACGATCACGATCGGGGCCCCGCGGGCGATCCATTCGCGGGCCTTGCCCTCCGCCTGGTATTTGGAAATTTTGTAGGCCCCGATCATGGCCTTTTCGCAGACGGGGGTCGATTCATCGGCAGGCACGCCGTCATCATTGACGCCCAGCGTGCACACGCTGCTGGTGTAGACGATGCGTGGCACACCAGCTTCGCAGGCCGCCCGCAGGACATTGTCGGTGCCACCAACATTGGAGCGATAAATCTCACTATCCTGCAAGGACCAAAGCCGATAATCGGCCGCGACATGATAGACGCTGCGCGCCCCGCGCACGCCCAAAGCCAATGAGGCGGGATCGCTCAGATTGCCGATGGCGATTTCAACATCCAGACCGGCCAAATTGGCGTGATCACTCCCCGGGCGCATCAAAACGCGAACCCGTTCGCCTCGGGCCAACAATAACCGAACGACAGCGGAGCCAACGAAGCCGCTGGCACCGGTAACAAATGCAACCATAAGCCCACGCTATCCTGCGAGAGTAGCGCTGCGACGCTACCAGTTCATGCCTTGAATCGGCATCAAAACAGCATCTGCGCGGGCTGTCGACTGCAATCAGCCGAAAAGCTGCGCCCCCGCAGCGACAGCTGTCACGGGAAATTGAGTTGCTGCGACGCAACAGTGATCGGGCATTCGAGCATTACGCCCTGCCCCGGGGCGCTTCCCGCTCGCGAATCGCGCGAAGCGGCCTTGACCAAACGATGGAGCTTTCTAGGCTTTTTGATGACACCGCAGGCGAACAAGCAATCCAGCGCGTGCAATCCGATGGGGTAGCCGATGAAACAATCCTTGCTCAAATCCTCGAAGAATAGTGCTAGCCGGGCGCAGTCGCGCAGCAGACGCGCTTTATCTCTGGTGGCGGTTTCGACGCTGGCGCTGATGGTCGGCTTGGGCGCGGTTGGAACAGCGCGGGCGCAGGATCAAGCGGGTGCGCGCGCCGTTAGCGACGAAATCATCGTCACGGCCACGCGGCGCTCCTCGACGGTGCAGGACACCCCCTTTTCCATCAATGCGCTGTCGCAGCTGGAGCTGGAACGCAGCGGCATCGGCAGCATCGAGGAATTGTCCCGCAATGTGGCGGGCCTCGTGGTGCAAAATCTGGGCCCAGGCCAAAGCCAGGTTTCGATCCGCGGGGTTTCCGCCGGCCAGGTCGTGCGCGATCAGCCCGGCGTGAAAGAGCAAGTCGGGATTTATATCGACGAATCGGTGATTTCGCTTTCGCTGTTCACCCCCGATCTTGATTTCTTCGATCTCAACCGGGTGGAAACGCTGCGCGGCCCGCAGGGCACGCTGTTTGGCTCTGGCTCCATCGGCGGCACGCTGCGCTATATCACCAATCAACCCAAGCTGGATGTCGTCGAGGGCCAAGTCGAAGGCAATGTAAATGGCATCCAAGGCGGTGGCGTGGGTGGCAGCGCCAAAGGCGCGATCAACATCCCCTTGATCCGCGATAAATTGGCCGTGCGGGCCGTGGGCTATTACACCCGCTATGGTGGCTATATCGATGCGCTGCGCGAAGGCGGGGCAATTGATCAAAACGTCAATTCCGGCAGCCGCTATGGCGGGCGCCTGGCTTTCACCCTGAAGCCCACCGAATGGCTGACGATCACCCCGCGCGCCATCTACCAGAGG
>JAKFWI010000132.1 GCA_021731965.1 Hyphomonadaceae bacterium
GCGGGGTTTTCATCGGTTGCGTCATGAACGGCATCGACTGGGTCCGTGTTGCCGTTCCCACTGGCCTCGTCGATGGCCTCACCGGCTTTTTCCAAAACGCCGTCGCGCCGATCGATTTGGCCTTGGGTCGATTCCTCGATCGCGGAATCCATGTCTTCGCCGGCTTTCTCGGCGCTGCCTTTTGGATTGCATGCCGCGAGCGTGAACAGGCCCAGCGTGGCAGTGGCAATCAGGGCGAATTTCAACATCGGCTTGCTCCTTGAGAATGCTCGCCGAGAAAGGCGCGCTTGCTGTGTCCGGAATGACGGCGGCCGGCCTTATCGCTAACGCCATCGGCGCAGAGGCGATTGGGGATGGCGCGCAGATGCGAAGGATGGTTTTTCTGCGTGGGTGTTCTTCTCACCAACGAAGCAGTTACGATCTCACCACCCGAATTGTTCCATTTCGGGATCTCGGGCTGCTAAAGACCCAGCTGCCCCGCGATGAGCGCGCCGCAGGGCCGACATGAGGCGCTCCGGCGCCTGGGCGCAAACCGCTTTGCTCCGCGCTGGTGAAGCGCAATCTCGCGGGCACAAAACCGCAATTGCATTTTTTCAAAGCGCGCCTGCGGTGCGCAAATCGCTTCCAGCGCTTCCTCTTGGCAGCGGCCACTGTAATTTCGCATGCGAGTGACCAAATGTTTCTTTTGCGCCTCCACCCCGAGCGGTAGAGCTGCTCATCGCCATGATTGCCCTTTCCAAAAAGATCCGGGATCGCTTTTTTCGCGAAGCGAGCGGGCCTGGCAAATTGAATGAGCGATTATTTCACGCACTGCCTCGCTATTGTGCCGGGATGGTTGCATACCATGGCAACTCAAGGTCGGCGGAAGCCTTCCAGGCCGATTAGATGAGCAGCATTATTTGCGACCATGCGCTCGTGCACGCGATCGTGGACACCATTCGAGAACCATTGCTGGTGCTGGATGTGGATCTGCGCGTCAAGGCAACGAGCCGATCCTATTGCAGTTTCTTCAGGGTAACCCACGCCGAAACCGACAACCAATTCTTCTCTGAACTTGGTGGTGGGCAGTGGAATATCCCGGCATTGCAGGAGAGATTACGCAGTCTTTGGTCTGCATCCAATGCGCTGGAGGCGTTTGAGGTTGATGCGGAATTTCCCCGCATTGGCCAACGGATCTTGCTGTTGAACGCCCGCAGGGTTTTCCACCAGGACGCCGCGCGCGAGGCTGTTTTGCTCGCCATCGAGGATATCACCGAGCGCCGCGCCGTTGAACGCGAGCGCGCCGAATTGTTGCGCGGCAAAGAGCTTTTGCTGCAAGAGATGCAGCATCGCGTTGCCAATTCCTTGCAGATTATTGCCAGCATCCTTCTCCTCAAGGCCCGCACCGTGACATCGGAGGAAACCCGCACCCACCTGCGCGATGCGCACGAACGCGTGCTCGCCGTTGCTGCGGTGCAGAAGCACCTGCACGCCACAGCCGGAGCGGAATTCATCGAGCTTCGACCCTATCTGGAACAGCTGTGCAAAAGCTTGGCCGATTCGATGATTGGTGAGGGCCGGTCCATCGCGGTGAACCTGCGCTTGGATGAAGGGCGCGCGCCATCAAGCGAGGCGGTGAGCCTGGGCCTCATCGTGACCGAGCTGATGATCAACGCGCTCAAGCATGCCTTCCCGGTGGCCAAGCCCGGCAACGCGATTACCGTGCGCTATGAGACGAACACCACGGGCTGGCGACTGACGCTGGCAGACAATGGAATCGGCAAGCTGGACGAACATTCGCCCCTGGCGAAAACGGGCCTGGGAACCAGCATCGTGACCGCTCTGGCGGAACAGCTTGGTGCCCGCGTGGAAACCGTCTCCAGCGCGTTAGGAACCGCGATCACGATCACCCACGCGACCTTCGCGGTTGCACCGGCGGCCTAAATGGCGTGATTTTTTGCCGCGCTTGGGAACGACAAATCCGTTGACGCGTTTTGCCTTCGCCGAAGTTGATTGCGGCATGGGATTGCGTGGAGATTGGTGATGAGTGCGGAAACTCTTCTTATTTGGCTTGTGATCGGTGCATTGGCCGGCTGGCTGGCGGGTGTCGTCGTGCGTGGCGGCGGTTTTGGCCTCGTCGGCAACATCGTTGTCGGCATCATCGGAGCCTTTATTGGCGGCTGGCTGTTCGGCTATTTTAACATCTCGACAGGCGGCGGCATACTCGGCGCGATCATTGGCGCAACCATTGGCGCAGTGGTGTTGTTGTTTGCGATCCGCCTCGTGCGCCGCGCGGCATAGGGGCCATTCTCGCAGGGCCGGCCCGCGCGCTATTGCGGATCGGCGCATCAGGCCGTCGGTGATCACCGCGCTTCAACCATGCGCACCGGATGCGGAACCCCAAAGAGCGCCTTCGCGTTTACAATAAAATTGAAAGGGACTCCAATTATGAAAAGAATTCTTATTACCACGGCTGCAGTTATGGCTTTGGCCTGCCCGATGGCCGCATGCGCTGCACCAGCTCAATCCTACGGGCAGGAAGCTCAGCGAGGCGATCGCGGCGGCGATCAACACACCGCGCGCCGCGATGAGGACGCGCGTCAGGATGGCCAACGCGCAGGCCGAGATCGCCGCCAGGATTGGCGCGACGATCGCCAAGACGCACGCTGGGACGAACGGCAGCACAACGGCTATTACGACAATAATCGCTGGACTTTTGGCCCCCCACCCGCCGATCGTTACGGCCGCGCGGGGTTTTCACTGGGCTATCAGCCCTGGGTCCGTGGTCAAAGTCTTGGTTATTACAACGGCCGTTTCACCGTGGTGAATTATCGCCAACACAATCTGCGCCGCCCAAACCGCGGCTATAACTGGGTGCAGGATGATCGCGGCGACTATTTGCTTGTGTCCACGCGCGGTGGACAGATCGCTGCCGTCATGATCGCAGGCCAAGACCATGGCGATCGCCGCCAGGCCTGGCGCGATGATCGACGCGACGCGCGCTGGGATGATGGCCGCCACAACGGCTATTACAGCAACAATGCCTGGCACCGCGGCCCGCCCCCGCGATATGCGCGCGGCGCGGTTCTTGGCTATCAGCCTTGGGAACGTGGTCAGCGATTGGGCTATTACAACGGACGCTATGCGGAAGTCGATTATCGGGAACAACGCCTGCGGGAGCCGCCGCGCGGCTATCACTGGGTGCGCGATACCGGCGGCGATTATTTACTTGCCGCCATCGTCGGCGGGTTGATCGCGGAAGTGATCTTCAGCAACAATCGTTGAGATTGCCAAGTGCACCTAGCAGGCTGCTGAAAAACTCCCGCGAGCCGCGATGCGAAGCCGATTTTGTGCTCTCGGGCAGGAGAGGCCCAGTTCGCGTAGCGGTGCTACGGGGG
>JAKFWI010000041.1 GCA_021731965.1 Hyphomonadaceae bacterium
AGCCCCCGTAGCACCGCTACGCGAACTGGGCCTCTCCTGCCCGAAAGCGCAAAATCGGCTTCGCATCGCGGCTCGCGGGAGTTCTTCAGCAGCCTGTTAAGCCGCGATCATCCGCTCCAGCTCGCTAACCAAATCGCGCAGATGGAAAGGCTTAGAAAGCACTTTGGCAGATTTCGGCGCGGCGCTCGATTGCGCCAGCGCCACGGCGGCGAACCCGGTGATGAACACGATTTTCAAACTGGGCTGCACTTCGGCGGCGCGGCGCGCGAGCTCGATGCCATCGAGCCCCGGCATCACGATATCGGTGAGCAGCAGGTCATAGATGACGCCGTCCAGCGCCTCCCAGGCCCCTTCACCATCCTCAAACGCATCGACCTGGTGGCCGGCGCGATTAAGGTTCAGCGCCAAGAAGCGGCGCAGCGAATCATCATCTTCAGCCAACAAAATGCGCGCCATCCGCAATCCTTACCTGTTTCGCTCGCTAGCGTAAACCCATAGGGTTAAGGACGCCCTTCCAAGGCCAAATGACAAACCAGCGATTGACGCCGGCGCGCGCCGCTCCGAAGTTGTTGCGATGGATGCACAACAGCGGGTCATAGAGGGTCGGGTAGGGGCGATTTGGCCGCCAGGCAGCGATGCCGCGCTCGGGGTGCCTTACGTGCTGGTTGAACCTATGCGCCGCGCCGGGCCAGTAGTGTTCGCCTCGCCGCATTCGGGGCGCTGCTATCCCGAGGCCATGCTGCGCCGCGCCCGGCTAGAGCTGATGGCTCTGCGCCGTGCGGAAGATGCCTATGTGGATGAATTGTTTTCCGCCGCCCCGCGCCTGGGTGCGCCTTTGCTGTGCGCCACGATTTCGCGGGCTTTCGTCGATCTCAACCGTCACCCGACGGAGCTGGATCCGGCCATGTTTAACGGCCCCTTGACTATGGCGTGCAACGCCGCATCCCCGCGCGTGCAGGCGGGGCTGGGCGTGATTGCTCGCATCGCCGGAGATGGGCGCGAGATTTACACTGGGCGGCTCCATCCCGAAGAGGCCGCGCAGCGCCTGGATCTGGTCTACGCGCCTTATCACGCGGCCCTGGAGGCATTGATGGCTGCCACGCAAGACCAATTTGGCTATGCGGTGCTCATCGATTGCCACTCCATGCCCAGCGCGGTGCGCGGGCCGTTCGCCCCCGATATCGTGCTCGGGGATCGGTTTGGCGCCTCGGCCGACGCGCAGCTGACGTGCCGTTTGGAGAGCCTGCTGCGGGCCATGGGCTATCGGGTGGCGCGTAACGCGCCGTTCGCGGGCGGGCATATCACCGAGCTTTACGGATGCCCCAGCCAGGGCCGCCACGCCATCCAGCTAGAGCTGTCGCGTGGGCTTTACATGCACGAAATGAGGCTTGAACCCAATGCCGGCTTTGAGCGCGTGCGGGCCGATATGCAGCGCCTGATCGCCGCTTTGCTGGAAGAGCGGCTGGACTATGCGCTTGGCGGCAAGGCAGGCTAGTGCCGCAAATGGTGTGGGCGACGGGACTCGAACCCGTACTCCATGACTGGAATTGGGTTTTAAGCCCAATGCGTCTACCGATTTCGCCACGCCCACCTGATCGCCGCGCGGGTGAAGGGGATAGCGCATCTTCAGATCAAACTGAACACGTTTGATGCGCGCCGCGTGCCGCCAAACTTGCGCCAGGTGAAAACCATTGACGCGGATCATATGCCGGCATGGCGGTGGAGAGCTTCGCGCCAGAATTGGATCACGCGCCGAGCCGAAGCCCGCTTCGAGGCGCGCGCGCCTTGCGTTTTATTTCGCCAGGGCCGTCTGCAGGAAGCTGAGCACCGCAGCCCAGGTTTGCTCCGCACCTTGCGGGTTTTCGGCCGTAATGAGGGTTGAGGAGCCGTGCACCCCCTCGGTTTTGGGGACGAAGAAAATCTTCTGCTTTGACGGTGCGCGCGCCAGGATGGGCTGCATCGAGGGGGCCTCGCTGCGCGCCGAGGTGGCGAAGAAGGGAATGGTGATGGCTTTTGCAGCTTTGGATACGCGGCCCCCGCCCAGGAAATCGCCGCCCGAAAAGGCCAAGGCGGCGCTCACCTTGTCCTGATTTTCGGCCGCCACGACATAGACCAAAGCCGCCGAATAACTGCTGCCCCAGATCACGATGGGCAGGCGCTTTTCCTGCGCCCAGGCCAACGCCGCCTCCAGATCCGGTTTGGCCTCCAGATAGGTGTAATTGCGCTTTGCGGCGCCGACCGTCTCGTTAGCCGCGCCGAAGCGGCGCCCGCCGGAGCGCTGATCGAGCGCCAGCGCGCTATAGCCCGCCGCCACCAAGCGCGGCGCGATGGTCGCGTATTCGGCCTTGTTCGATCCCGCTTGGTGGAAAAGCAGAATAATGGCCTTGGGATTTGGCGCTTCGTAATAGCGGGCGAACAGCTTGACGCCGTCCTTGGCCGCCAGGGTGACGGGCGTTGCCGCGCGCGCTTGCACCGCGGCGGCTTGCGGGCTCTGGGGCGGCTGCGCCAAGGAATTGCTGCTGATCAGCAGCATGGGCAAAAGCAACGCGGCATATTTCATGGCTTTGGTCCCTTGGGCGCTGCGAGGGTCTGCGGCGCGTAACAATCGAGGCTGGATCCTCGCACGCGCCCCTATTGATTGCAGCAGCAAATCGCAGGCGCGAGGGTCACGGATCCGCGCGCAAAAGGCTGTTGAGCGTCCAAGGCGTATTGCGATACGGGCCCAGCCCCTCAAACTCAAAAATCCGCTGCGCTTCAATTTCTATTTCGAGGCCGTCAATGGTTTTGGTGCCAAAGGTGATCTTGCTTACATCCACCCGGTGGTGCGCCCCATCAAGATAAATCGACCCGTCAATATAACCGCATGCGGATTCAACGGAAACGCCAAGGATTGGCCCGCATAGTGGGCGCAATCGCTATTCGGCAGTTGCACCTGATCGAGGCGCAAGGCTTTGCCTGCCGCCCCTGCCAACGCGAAGAAGACGAAGCCTGTATCCTCACCAAAACCTGCAATTCCGCGTGCATGCAGGCCATTACGGCGGATCACATTCTTGATGATGTGCAGCAGATGCTTGGCGAGCGGGACCGAATAAAAAAATTAAGTGGGCAATTATTGCTCTTATTTTGAAATAAATAAATCATAGAGACCGAGTGAAACTCACTGAATTGTTGCGCATAACGCAAAATTCGGATGAATTCAACATCAATGCGATTTCGCGTATTGCAAGCTTATATAGAGCCGATCAAATTTGACATAAAGTTCTTTGATCATCAAATGACAAAGAGGTTGGCGCAGGCTTTGC
>JAKFWI010000113.1 GCA_021731965.1 Hyphomonadaceae bacterium
GCCGTGCCGCCGCGGTATCGGCGACGACATGATCGGCGATGCCGTGCACGAGTGCGTGCTCCAGCCGCGCGGCCACTGGCAATTCGCGCCAAGCCTGGACATCGGCCGCCTGCTTCTTTTCCGCGCCGCGAAAGCGATCGGCGATTTCGAGTAGGCGCTCGGTGGCATCCTGGCGGCGATTGAGCAGCACATCCTCGACCCGCTCGCGCAATTGCGGCTCCACATCGTCATAGAGCGTCAGCGAGCCGGCATTGACGATGCCCATGTCCATGCCCTCGCGCACGGCATGGAACAGAAACACCGCATGCATGGCTTCGCGCACGGCCTCATTGCCGCGGAAGGCGAAGGAGACATTGGAAACCCCGCCCGAAACATGCGCGCCGGGAAGGCTTTCCCGGATCATGCGGGTGGCTTCGAAAAAAGCGCGGGCGTAATCGGAATGCTCTTCGATGCCGGTGCCCACGGCGAAGATGTTCGGATCGAAGATGATATCCTCGGGCGGGAAATCCAGCCGGTCACGCAAGAGGCCGTAAGCGCGCGCGCAAATGGAATATTTGCGATCCACGCTATCGGCCTGGCCCTTTTCATCGAAGGCCATGATCACGCAGGCCGCGCCATAGCGCGCCACTTTGCGGGCCAGCGCCAAAAACGCCGCCTCGCCTTCCTTCAGGCTGATGGAATTGACGATGGCCTTGCCCTGCACGCAGCGCAGCCCCGCCTCGATGACACTCCATTTGGAGCTGTCGATCATGAAGGGCACGCGGGCGATATCGGGCTCCACGGCCGCGAGATTGAGAAAGCGCGTCATGGCGGCGGGGCCATCGATCAGGGCCGCATCCATATTGATATCGAGCACATTGGCGCCGGCCTCGATCTGTTGGCGTGCCACGGACAGCGCGCCGGCATAATCATCGGCTTCGATCAGCTTGCGAAACTTGGCCGAGCCGGTGACATTCGTCCGCTCACCCACGATCACGAAATTGGCAAAGGGATTGCTCACGCAAGCGCCTGCTTGACATCCGTGTGAATGAAATCGCCGCCCTTGAACAGCAAAGGCGCATCAAGCATTTGCGCCAGCGCATAGCTCATGCAATCCATCTGATTGAGCTGGGCCCGATGCCCTCGCCCTTTGCCGAAGCGCAGATAGGCATCACACGCCAATTGCGCGCAAGGTGCGTCAATCATCGCGATCTCAAGCCCCAAAACCTTGATTGGTCCCGGAACGCCCTCCCGCGCGATTTTCTCACCAAAGCGTAGCGCAACGGCACTGGCCTCAACCAAACACGACGCCGGCAGCAAAGCCTTATCGGCCGATACAATCGCGCCAATAAAATCGGCGCGCTCCGGCTCGGAATTCAAGATAGCGTTCAGAGCTGAGGTATCGACGACAATCACCGCTCCACCCCAAACTCATCATACATTTCACGCGCGATTTGCTCTTGATCAAGCCTTGGCAAATCACCAAGGCTTTCCAAAAACAGCACAACCTTATTGATCCGTTGCCGCCGTTGATCTTCGCTGGAGTCAACGCTCATCCTATCGAGTTTCTCGCGAACCGCGGCGTCTACCGCCTCAGCAATCCCAAGACCCGTCTTGGCCGCCAATTGACGCATGCGCGCCTCAATCTCAGCATTATCGATATTGAGGCTCATGTCGGTTCTCTACAATGCAGCAACATTTCAAACTTTAGCATTTCACAGCGCGGCCGTGAACGGCTCTAGCCCGGAAAGGCGCAGCCGCGGGGCGATCTGGGGCAGGCTGCGCGGCGCTTTCCCCTCAGCTGCCTGGCACAAGGCCGCGATATGTGCCGGGCTGGTGCCGCAGCAACCGCCCAGTATGTTAACGAGCCCGCTGGCCGCCCATTCGCTATAATGCGCGCCCATGCTGTGCGGCGTCTCGTCATAGCCGCCCATGGCATTGGGAAGGCCGGCATTGGGATAGGCCGAAACCGGGCACGGCACGCAGCGCGACAAGGCCGCCAAAAAGGGGCGCATTTCATCGGGCCCCAAAGCGCAATTGAGGCCGATGGCCCAGGGATTGGCGTGGCGAACGGAATGCCAGAAGGCCTCAACGGTCTGCCCCGAAAGCGTGCGCCCGGATCGATCGGTGATGGTGCCGGAAATCCAGATGGGCAATTGCAGGGCCAGCGCGTCAAATGCTTCCCACACGCCCCAAAGCGCGGCCTTGGCGTTCAAAGTGTCAAACACCGTCTCCACCAGCAAAATATCGGCCCCGCCGAGGATGAGGCCCTCGGCTTGTTCCTGATAGGCCCGCGCCAGCGTGACAAAATCGGTGTCGCGCCGGGCGGGATCGGCAACATCGGGCGAAAGCGACAGCGTTTTGCTGGTTGGCCCCAGGGCACCGGCCACCAGGCGCGGGCGGCCATCCTTGGCCTCAAATGCATCACAAGCCGATCGGGCCAGCCGGGCCGCCTCGATATTCAACTCGCGCACCAAGGGCTCCAGGCCGTAATCGGCCTGGCTGACGCTGGTGGCATTGAAGCTGTTGGTTTCGATGATATCGGCACCGGCCTCCAGATAGGCCGCATGGATTTCGCTGACGATATCGGGCCGAGTGAGGCACAAAAGATCATTATCCCCCTTGAGGGAGCGGTTGTGCTGGCCGAAGCGGGTTCCGCGAAAATCCGCCTCGCTGAGCGGATAGGTTTGCAGCATGGAGCCCATCGCCCCATCCATGATCAGGATGCGCTGGCGCATCGCCTGCTCTGCCGCCGCCAGACGCTGGGCACGATCCATCATGGGCTCTCTTTCGCGGACTGTGGGCGCACGCCCAGCATGCGGCACAGCGCCAAGGTCAGGTCCGCGCGGTTCAGCGTGTAGAAATGAAAAGACTCCACGCCCTCCGCCTGGAGGCGCGCGCACAATTCGGCGGCCAAGGCCGCCGCCACCAGCGTGCGGGTTTCGGGATCATCATCGAGCCCCTCGCAAATCTGCATCAGCCAGGCCGGCGCGCAGGCACCCGATACCTGGCACATGCGCAGCAGGCCCTTGACATTGGTGACGGGCATGACGCCGGGGATGACCGGCGCGCGAACGCCCGCATCGGCCAGGCGATCGCGGAAGCGCAAAAATGTATCGGCTTCAAAGAAAAACTGGGAA
The DNA here is from genome assembly GCA_021731965.1 of Hyphomonadaceae bacterium. GTDB lineage: Bacteria > Pseudomonadota > Alphaproteobacteria > Caulobacterales > Aquidulcibacteraceae. The sequence goes on from JAKFWI010000113.1 coordinate 3,120, forward strand.
ATGCCGCGCACCGCCCCGGCATCCAGCTTGCGCTTGAAATTATCGATTTCATGGGCCCAATTTGGGCTTTGCGGATGGCGTTCAGGATAGGCTGCCACCGAAATCTCAAAAGGCGCGATGGCACGCGCGCCTTGGGTCAGCTCACCGCATCGCGATAGCCATCGGGGTGCGCCTCAAAGGGA
>JAKFWI010000086.1 GCA_021731965.1 Hyphomonadaceae bacterium
AAGGAAGACCACCTCGTTCTCGCCGATCTGACGCTCCGTGCAGGTGAGCGTGTAGGTCTTGACACCGGGGGCGGTTTCCTTGGCCTCGCTGCGCGTGCACTGGGTGACGGAGCGCGGGCCGCGCGCCTCGGGGAAGGTGGCGAAAGCGCGCGGGCCAAAGCCTTCAGGGCCGGTGCGGATCAGTAGCCGGCGAAACTCCCGCGCATGACCTCCATCTCCAGAGACGCGGAACTGCGTTTCTTCGCCTTCCTCATGCGCCTTGCGCACGGCTTCACAGACTGGCTCATCACCCGTGCAGAGGATGGGGCCTTCGGGGCCAATTCGCAGGGTTTCCACCCGGCGTTCCACTTGCGCTTTGGTCTTGGGGGTTTTGTCGGCAGCCTGCGCGGCCGTGAAGGGCAAAATGGCAGCCATGGCGCTTGCCAAGGCCAAAGCGGTTGATGACGAGGTCATGCGGTGTTCCTCTTATCGATGAGCGATAAGGTAAGGTGACAAATCCGCGATCCAGAACAAGTTAAAGCTTCTTCATTCGCAAGGAAAATCTCAGCGGCTAGGGCTGGCAGCGGTCTCCAGGGCCTCGCTGGCTTCCAGCCATTTCTGCTCTGCCACCTCGATTTCCTGGCCCAGCGCGTCGCGGCACCATGCCGACGGATTGACCGCCGGAGAGGATGACCTATGCTATATCATCAATTCAGGGAGCGTTATGCGCTTTGTTTGGGCTGGTTTGGCGGCATTCATGCTGAGTAGTGCGGCTTTGGCGCAAGCGCCGGAGCCCCCGATGCTCAATTGGGTGAAAAGGCCAACAGGGAATGATTTCGCGAAGCATTACCCCGTCAAGGCGGCTGAAAGGGGCATTTCCGGAGCGTCGGCTCTGTGTTGCGTCGTGCGGGAGGATGGCAGCCTGGATTGCCGATCCGCGGCAGAAGCGCCTGCTGGGCTCGGTTTTGGGGCGGCAGCGGTGAAGATTTCGCGCGCGTTTCGCATAAGCAAGGCGGATGCAATAGCCTTGCGCGGTCGAACCGCGCGTTTAGAAATTCCTTTAACCTTCCGCATGTATGGCGATGGGCCAAAAGTGGAAGCTGCCTTGGCCGCTTTCCAACAGGCCAATAAGGGCATATGCGAAAAACGATCGAACGATGGGCTTTCAACGCCGATCGCGGCCCTCACGTCGAAGCCGAAGATCAAGGGCTGATGCCCTCAGCGGCTAGGGCTGGCAGCGGTCTCCAGGGCCTCGCTGGCTTCTAGCCAGGCCTGTTCGGCCAGTTCGATCGTGCGCAGCAAGGCCTCGCGGTTTTTGGCCAAAGCCGCGCCGCCGGCAGGATCGCGGCGAAAGAGATCGGGCGCGGCCAGATCGGCCTCCACCAAAGCGAGGCGCGCCTGCGCCGCCTCCAGCGCCTTTTCTGCCTCAGTCACCGCTTTTTTCAGGGGGCCAAGGCTGGCCCGCGCCGAGTTGGCATCCTTTGGCGCAGCGCCTCGTGTGTCGCCGCGCTCCTTGGGGCGATCGGTGGCCAGCACCAGCTTGCGGTAATCGCTGAGATCGCCCTCATAAGGGCGGGCGCGCCCCGAATGCACCAGCCAGAGCCGATCGGCGCAGGCCTCGGCCAGATAGACATCGTGGGTGATCAGCAAAACCGCCCCATCGAAATCATTGACGGCATGGACAAGTGCCTCGCGGCTATCGATATCGAGATGGCTTGTCGGCTCATCGAGGATCAGCAGATGCGGCTTGGCATGGGCCATCAGGCCCAAAAGCAGGCGCACTTTTTCTCCGCCAGAAAGCTTTTCCACCAGGGTGTCGATCTTTTGCGGGCCAAAGCCCATGCGCGCGGCCAGCGCCCGGTGCGCGCCCTGGCCAAGTTGCGGGGCGAGCGCGCGCACATGCGCCAGCACGCTTTCGCCGGCCTGCAATTCATCCAATTGATCCTGGCTGAAATAGCCGATGCGTAGCGGCCGCGCCGCCCGCCGCGCGCCGGCCTGCAAGGCCAACTTGGCGGCGATGGCCTTCACCAACGTGGTCTTGCCCTGGCCATTGGGCCCGACAATGACGATGCGATCATCGTGATCGAGCCGCAAGGACACATCGCGCAGCACGGGCTTGCCCGTGGCATAGCCCAATTCGGCATTCTCCAATTCCACGATCGGGGAGGCCAGCGGATCGGGCCGATCGAAATGGAAGGGCATGGCCCGCTCTGCCAGCGGCAGCGAAATATCTTGCATCTTTTCCAGCCGCTTGATGCGGCTTTGCGCCTGGCGAGCTTTGCTGGCCTTGGCGCGGAAGCGATCGACGAAGGATTGCAAATGCGCGCGCTCCGCATCTTGCTTGGCCTTCAAGGAGCCGGCCAGGGCCGCGCGCTCCGCGCGGCGGCGCAAGTAAGAATCATAGCCGCCGGTGAACAATTCCAGCTTGGCATCAGCGAGCGCCAGGATGTGCGTGACGCTGCGATTGAGCATTTCGCGATCATGGCTGACCACCAGCACCGTGTGCGGATATTTGCGCAAATACGCTTCGAGCCAGGCCGCGCCCTCAAGATCGAGATAATTGGTCGGCTCATCGAGCACGAGCAGTTCGGGCGTGGAAAACAGCACGCCGGCCAAGGCGGCGCGCATGCGCCAGCCGCCCGAAAATTCGCGCGAGGCGCGTTTGAGATCGCTTTGGCTGAAGCCAAGGCCGGTCAAAATCGCGGCGGCGCGCGCCTCGGCGGAATGGGCATCGATATCGGCGAGGCGCATCTGGATATCGGCGATGCGGTGGGCATCCTGCGCGGTTTCCGCCTCGTGCATCAAGGCGGCGCGCTCGAGATCGGCGGCCAGCACGACCTCCAACAATTGCGCATCGCTGGCGGCGATTTCCTGGGCTACGAAGCCCATGCGCGCGCCGCGCGCCAAGCGCACCGCGCCGCGCCCCCCCTGCGCCTCATCGGCGATGATGCGCAGCAACGTGGATTTACCGGCCCCATTGCGCCCAACCAGGCCAACCTTCCAGCCGGAAGCGATGAAGGCGCTTGCGCCGTCCAAAAGCGTGCGTTCGCCGACGCGATACGTAAGATCGTTGATTTCCAGCATGAGCGCGCGGCTGTTAGCATTGTTTGGCTTGCATGGTCCATCGCCAATGCCGCGCTTTGCGTGCGAGCGTTGCTCAACGAAAACTCATCCTGGCCGGGAACCTTCGCAAAAAACTGCCATCTAATGCTGTGATAAGCCCAACCATATGGGGTTCGAAGCCGTGATCGCCGCGCCGAAAAGCCTG
>JAKFWI010000032.1 GCA_021731965.1 Hyphomonadaceae bacterium
TTTTTGTCCTGAGGGCGTCGCCGGTCTTGCCCGATGCCCCGCATCGCGCTTTGCCCGGCTCCTGCTCAGGAAGAGCAAAAAATTCTTGCCGTCGCGGCCGCGCTGGAGTTCTTCAACAGCCTGCTAGGGCCATGTTCTCAATTGAGACGGGTCTTGCGCCAGGGCGGATGTTTTGAATCTGCTCTTCCGCGACAAAGCGGAAGTGAGCAATAGAAAAGTTCAGCAGGAGGCCCAAACCGCAAAGCGCGCCCAACACCGACCAGCCAACCCTTCTGCGCCATTCCGTGATATGGGAAACTTCTCTAAGCCCATAGAGGCCCGCCACAATCCCCAAACTGATATTTATAGCAGATAGCCCAAACGCGATCACCATTCCACCTACGAAACCACTTTGTGACGCACCTTGAAAAAAGGTTGCATTGAGCAAGCCGTCAACAAGGAAGAAGGCAAGACTTGTCGCGATCGGAATTAGGGTCAAATCTGGGTATTTGGCATTGCGCGGGCCAATGCGCGCAGCGTGTTCCTTCTTAAATTTTTCCAGATCAAGGGCCGCGTTCTGCAGGGCTTTTTCTTGATCCACGATGTTTGCCTGAAGTTCAGCTTCAATGGCGGTGCGTCTGGCCTCAATTGCAGTCTGCATATTTGCAGAAAAGACAGCTTGTGGTTTGTGGTCGTTGACGTAACCTAGAAAAATTTCTACAAGGCGGCCAATGTAATTCGCAACTGGGTCGATGCGGTAGGCTCTCTTGTTGAGAATCCCGATTTCCTTGGGTGCTGTAAAAGGTGCGGCATTCAAGCCTGGCACATTTTGCTTGCCGTCACGTTTGCCTTCGCCGGTGGCCTGCATGTTTGCTAGCGTGGCTGTCAGCCAACCGATTTCCCGTGCCCGACTAGCCCGTAGTTTGAGCTTAGGGAGTTTGGGCAACTTCACTTTTGCGGATAGAAGATGCTTTTTCAGGTCGAACCCGACCTCAAACTCTACTTTGTCATCTGGTCTAGCCACGGCGGCACCCCCCGGTGTACCGCCCAGCGTCTATTGATTGGGATCGTGAAAGTCAATCTGGTGAATCAATAATTATTGGAGACTACTACACCCTTCTGGTGGCAAGTGCGTGCAATTGCTTGTCCGCGCTGAGCTGCGGCTCAGGCCGCTTGCTGTGCCAGTGGCGGCATTGGTGATTGGCCCTCGCTGGCGCCGCGCGCGGAGGGCACACTCAGCCTAAAGCAAGAGCCGCTACCCGGGGCGCTGCACACGCTGATATCTCCGCCCAACAGCCCCGCCAATTGGCGCGTAATCGCCAGCCCCAACCCGGCCCCCTGGTGCAGCCGGGTGAGGTCCGAGTCGACTTGGGTGAAGGGCTCGAAAATCTGCTCCAGCTGTTTGGGTGACATGCCGCAGCCGGTATCGGTGACGCTGAGCACCAGCCAGTCGCGCTCTTTGATGCATTCGCGGTGCGCGCTGAGCGTGATTTTGCCTGCGCGGGTGAACTTCGTGGCATTGGAAAGCAGATTCAATAGGCATTGCGATAAGCGAAGCCCATCGGTGTGGATCACGCCCAGATCGTCCGCGAACTGGGTGTGCAGGGCATTGCCGTTCTTGGCCGCGATTGGCTCAATGGTGGCAACGGCATCCGCCAGCAGGGTGCTTACGTTCACCGCCTGAATATGCAATTCTAGCTTGCCGGCTTCCGCGCGAGACAGATCCAGCAAATCATTGATCAATGCGAGAAGTCTCTGCCCCGCCCCGTGCACGCGGTTCAGATCCACGAGCTCGCCAGGGCGTTCATTATCCTGCGCGTTTTCCATCAGTATTTCGCTATAGCCAATGATGGCGTTCAAAGGTGTGCGCAGCTCATGGCTCATATTGGCCAGAAACTGGGATTTCGCCTGATTGGCGGCTTGGGCGGCGTCGCGCTCCTGGCGCACCAGCGTGTGCAGTGCATCTTGCCGGCGCAATACGCGCGAAGTCAGCGCAAACCAGGCAAAAAAGCAGATCATGCCCCCGATCGTGGCCGCCAGCGATGCGATCGCTAAACGGGCCCAATGCTGACCTGCCTCCTTGGCAAAGCCGCTACGCACCGCCGCGGAGGCCTGCTCCAGGCCCGCAGCATAGATGGCTTTTTGCTCCGCATAAGCGGGCGATAGCAGCTTTGCATAGCCTTGCGCGCGCCGCCCGCCTTCGGACAGCGCAAACGCCTCGGTTTCCATGACGATCAGTGCCTGGTTGGCGGCGTCGGTCTGGGCGAGCAAGGGCAAAAAATGATTGTTGGTGTCCAGAGCGGACATGCCTTTGATGGCGGCATCCAGATGTTCGACATGGCTGTCATAACGCATGCGCCATTGGTTATCACCCGAAAGCGCCCCGAGGCGGGCCGACATGGTCAGCACCTCATCAAGATAGCGGATTTCCCCGCCGAGCGCCTCCGCACGCACGGCCTTGGCGGCGGCCTGTCGGTAGGAGGTGAAGCTGGAGAGCATGAACAGGCAAGGGACGACCAGCGCTGTGAAGGTCGCGGCCGTAAACATCCAGGTATTGGTACGGAAACTCGCGCCCATGGCGTGACCATAGCCGCCAAGCCTTGCTTTTCCCTTAGCGAACGCGGCCCAGTATAGAAATAACCTTCCCTTCAGCCTGGGCCGGAGGCGATGGGCCCGCTGATTTCGCCCGCCTCAAAGGCATCGGTATGAACATTCAGCACCACGGCACCGCTATTCAGCGCCTCTACAAAGGCCTTGAAGCTGGCATCGGAGTTCAGCACCGCCGCGCCGGAGGCATAGCTGTAATTCTTACTGTGTACCGCAAAGCCGCTTTTTGTTGCCGAATAATTGGGGCCAAAAGGAATTGGCAAGACCAAGACCGAGGCATCGGGATTGGTATGATCATGCGAAGCATAGCGGTGGAAATGGATGGGCCCGATGGGTGCAGCCACCAGCGTATCCCATAACTCGTCCAGGCGCAGGCCCTCAATCTCTAGATCCAGACTGACAGTTTGCTTGCGGGTATCGACACTGATGCGCGCCTGGCCGGTCGCGGAGGAGCCGGTATCGGTCGAGGCGTTCGCGCCGCTCAGCTCCGCGGAATAGATCAAAACGCGGGCTGCCGCCGGCGTCGGAGCGAGCAAACACGCCGCTGCCAGGGCCAAAGCGATGGGTGCGGCGTGGGTTTTGGGCATTGGAGGCATCTCCTGGGGCGGATTGTTGAGGCGCGCTTGGTTGGGCCCGTATAGGCCTTCCCACCATTGG
>JAKFWI010000147.1 GCA_021731965.1 Hyphomonadaceae bacterium
GTTCAATGCGCGCGGGCCAATCCTGGTGGATCGCCTCGGCTTCAAGGCCGCTTTCCAGTATAAGGCCGATGATGGCTATGTCTTCGATCCGCTGGCCAGAGAAGAGCGCAACGGATCGCGCAGCCTGGCCGGTCGGGTTTCGCTTTTGGGCCAGTTCGGCCCGAAATTCACCAGCCGCATCGATCTGGATGTGCTGCAAGAAAACGCCGATTTGCAGCTGGGCCGCGCGGTAAATCGCTTGTTCCAAGCGGATTTGGGCCCGGCATTCGGTTTGGCTCTGCCGCCGGGGGTGCCGGCTGTGCGCCTGGTGCCGGGCTTTACCGCGCCCGCGCAAGGGGAATTCAACTTTGAGGCGTCTTCGACGCCGGGCCTGCCCAATCGCATCGATCTGCTGCATTGGGGCGCGGCCTTGGTCAATACCTGGGACATCAGCCCCGCTTTGACGCTGAAATCGGTCTCCTCCTACCGGGAGCTGACCTATGAAGACTTCATTGATATCGATGCCACGCGCTTTGAACTGGGCGATGTCTTTGTCGGGGTGGATCAATCCCAGGTTTCGCAGGAATTTCAGCTTTTGCTGCGCACCGAGCGGGTCAACGGCGTGTTCGGCCTGTTTTACTTGAACGAATTGATCCGCTCCGATCAGGCCTCGTTCAACGGCGATGCATTTTTCTTTCTCGGCTTGCCGGCCGGCTTTGACGTATTCATCGATGATCGCCAGGAACTCGATAGCTTCGCCGCCTTCTTCCAGACCGATACGAAGCTGACGAAAAAGCTGTCCATCACCTTGGGCCTGCGCGCGACGTATGAGGAAAAGGATTTCACGGTACTTTCCCGCGATACGGTGTTTCGCCTGCCGGCCACCAATCCGCGCCCAACCATCACGCGCTTCTCCGGGGATGGATCGGCCAATTTCTTTGATGTCTCGCCGCGCGTCAGCTTGAATTACAAGCCAACCGACGCGGTATTGGCTTATGTTTCCTACGCCCAGGGCTTCAAATCGGGCGGGTTCAATGGGCGGGCCACCGCCGCCGCGGCCCTCGAGCCGTTCAGCGAGGAAAAAGTCAATACCGTTGAAATCGGTGTGAAATCCAGTTGGCTGAGCAATCGCCTCGTTGGCAATGTCACGGGCTTTTACAACCAATACAGGGATTTCCAGGCCAGCGTGCCGGGCGTGGCCGAAGATGGCATCACCGCCGTGAACAGCGTATTCAATGCCGGGCGGCTGCGCCAATTGGGCTTTGAGTTCGAGGGCATCGCCCGCCCGCTCGCGCATTTGGAATTCACCGGCTCTGTCGGCTTTTTGGACGCGCAATACAGCCAATTCTTCGCCCGCCAGCGCGTGGCGGGCGTGTTTGTCGATGTCGACCTCTCCAATCGGATCCCGGCCTTTTCGCCGCGCTGGACGGCGCGGGCCGCCGGCTCGTATTCCATTCCCACCCAGCGCTATGGGGATTTCAGCGTGCTGGTGCAGGGGGCCTATCGCGGCGACAGCTTCCTCACCGTCGAGACGGAGCAGGCTCCCTTGCTCAATCAGCCCAATTATTGGCTGCTCGATGCCTTTTTCACCTGGAAGGCCCCGGAATCGCGCGTCACGCTGACGGCCGGAGTGAAAAACATCACCGACGAGGTTTACGCGGTCGATTCCCAGAATTTCACCACCGTCGCTGGCATTCAGACCTTGTATTTCGCCCCGCCCCGTACTTGGAGTGTCACGGCCAATTTCAAATTCTGATCGGGGGTCCTGGTGGACGAGGCGTTAGAGCATTGGGTGGAGACGGCGGATGGCTTGACGCTATTCGTGCGCGAATACGTCCCGCAAGCTCCGCAAACCGGTTTGCCGGTGTTTTGCCTGCACGGGCTGACGCGCAATTCGCGCGATTTCGAGCGGGTAGGGCCGCGCATTGCGGCGCTGGGTCGCCGGGTGCTGGCCCTGGACGTGCGCGGGCGCGGGCGCTCGGATCGCGATGGCGATGCCAATCGCTACACGCCGGCCGTTTATGCTCAGGACGCCCTCAAAGTGCTGGACGCGCTGGCGGTCGAGGAGGCGGTGTGGATCGGCACCTCGATGGGCGGCATCATCACCATGTTGGCCGGGGCGGCCGCGCCTGATCGCATTGCCGCTGTGGTGTTTAATGATGTCGGGCCGCAGCTCGATCCCGCCGGCTTGGTGCGCATTGGCGGCTATGTTGGCAAGGGCGAAGTTTTCGCCAATTGGGACGATGCGGCGCGCAGCGCAGCGGCCATCACGAGCCAAGCTTTCCCCAAAGCGCCCCCCGCTTTTTTCGCGGAGTTTGCAAGGCGCACCTGCCGTCAGCGGCCCGATGGGCGGGTGGAATTCGATTACGATCCCGCCATCGCCGCGCCGTTTCGCCAGCCAAATGGCGCGGCCCCGGTGGATATGTCGCCGCTGTTCGACACGCTGAAAGATGCGCCGCTGCTGGTGGTGCGCGGGGCATTGAGTGATTTGCTTTCGCGCGCGGGGCTGGATTTCATGCGGGCGCGCAGCCCCGATATCGATTGGGTTGAGGTGCCCGAAACCGGCCATGCGCCAACGCTGGAAGAGCCCGCCGCCTGGGATGCCTTGCTGGATTTCCTGGCGAGAGCCCCCTGAGCGGGTTTTTCCCGGCGCAATTCCTCGGCGAAGGCTTGGTTACGGCAACGAAACCGGCTCATAGTGCAGAGCCAATAGCTGGCTGTCTTTTAGGGCCAGCTGGCAATAGGTTCGGCCATCTGAATCCGAAAATTCGACTTCGAACACACCTGGTGCCAAGATCTCCACGACACTTCCAACTTGGCCGCGCGCCAAGCCCTCGTCGGGGAAATCGGCAACCAGCGCGACGATGTCAAAGAGTTTGATTTCGGGCACAACGCACCATCCTAAAGGACATAACACGACGTCAAAATTAGCACGTCCTCATGCGTGCGGACAATCCATGTCGTCCGCACTACTGCCGATCCAACAGCATTGGTCAGCGGAAAGTCGAGAACATAGCGCTGCCCGTAAGCATCCTCGCGAGATTCTTGAAAACGTGAAGGTGCATCGGTCGCAGCTGTCAGCACGGCCTTGCGCAGAGTTTCAGAATCTTCCGCCGTGAGGCCGAGGCGGGATTTGAAGACGCGGGCCTTGTGGCGTCCACGAGGGTGGGCATCGTTCAAACAATAATCCCGCAGCTTGGCGACATCGACCAGAATTTCGGGAAAGCGCCTGAACATGCTGGGTTGTCT
>JAKFWI010000004.1 GCA_021731965.1 Hyphomonadaceae bacterium
GCCCCGACTCGGACGGGGGGCGTCTCGGATCAGCGGTCGATCTGCCTACCTTTCCACCCCCCGCGCCAGCCGCTTCAGCGCCCGCTCCAACTCCGCCTGCCGCTGCGCCGTGCGCTCCACCATCAGCCGCTTCCTAACATTGAGGTGCAGTTCCATGGCCTTGAGCCGGTCCTGCCAGTCGGGCTGGAAGGCGAGGATTTTGTCTGCTCGCCCTGGGCGCCTCGCCTCGGTCGCAAGTCCCAGTCGCGCCAGCTCCTTCGCCCGCGCCTTCAGGGCCAGGGTGAGCGCCGGATCGCCGTTCGGGGCGGTGAGCTTCGCCACCCGCACGCAGCCGTCCTCCGGCAGCTGATCGGCGATCATGCGGTCGAGTCGGGTCGGCGCGTGGCGGATGATCTCGGACTCCAGCGCCAGGCGCTCGTCCTCGCGGCTGCGCGGGCCGAGCCATTCGGTCGCCACGTCGCAGGCGATGTCGCGAAAGGCGTGGCGCACGAAGTCTTTGGGCAGGATGAGGTCCTGGCCGTTCGCACGCCGCCCCCGCAGGATGAGGTGGGTGTGCGGGTTGTCGGTGTCCCACCCTCGGCCATTGGCCGAGGGATGATCAAAGGTCTGCCCGCGCGGCAAGCGCGCGGGTGGGATCGACCGCGATCCATTGCAGCTTCGTGCCCAGCTGCGCTTCGGCGCGGGCCATCACTTCGCGGGTGAAGGCGGGCAGATCGGCGATCAGCTCGCCCCGCTCGGGCGCCAGGATGATCCGGAAATGGCGCTTGTCGCGCGCTGCCCAGTCGGCCGCGCGGGCGGCGCCATCCACGCCCTCGGCGGTGGCGTCATAAAAGGGCGAAGCCGCGCTCTGCCCGCGCGCGAGATAGTCCGCATGCGCCGAAAGTCACATCGCGACCCGCGCCCGCCGCCGCGACCCGCGAGAAACCCTTGCGCCGCAGGCGATTTTGCGCGGCCCGGCCCGCGCCTTTATTTAGCCCTCAAACCTGTATTCGACCCTTTCACTTCACCAGCTTAGCCGAGACGCAAAAGGAAAGATTCCGGACTCAATCAATGGGGGAGTTGTGGCTTCGCGTGGAGCGAAGCAGCGCCAGCTACAAAGCGCCGTCGCAACGGACCAAAATCGTCGCCACGCCGCGGGCATCGAGGGAGGTGAGGCGGTCCCCCTCGGGGCGCAGCTCCCCTTGCGCGCCGGCCTCTGCGATGGGTGTCAGCGTGCGGGTGAAGATCGCGCCGGCGGCAACATCCACGCTGACGACCCGGCCGGTGCTTTCATATTCGCCCATGCGCACCAGCACGAAATCCTCGCCGCCGCGGGCAGAAACCGAATAATTCGACACTTGCGTGCAGGCCGGCCGGGAGGGGAGGCCCCTGACTTCGCCCTCGGCCCGGGCCGGCAGGCCCCAAACGCCTTCAATCTTGGCCAGCAAAGCCGCGCGGGCCTTGGCGGCTTCGGCGTCTGGGTCAGCGGGCGGCGCGATCAGCCCATAAGCAAGGCACAGGCCGCGCACGGGGCCCAAGCCGCAGACAAAATCACGCGCCGTGCTGAGATTGGCGATGATCCCCAAAGCGGCCGAGACGCCCAAAGCGATCGCCGTGATCACCCCCCAAGGACTGCGCTTTTTGGCCGCATAACCCACACCCTCGGGCGGTTTGCGCCCAGCGAGCACGGCGCGCACGGCTTCGAGCAGCGTTTGCAAAGGCGGATCGCTTGCCTGGCCCGACCAGGAGGAGAGATCCACGCCCTGGCGCTCGCCAAAAAACAGCGGCGGCGCGCAGGGCTCGACAAACACCTGGATCAATTTGCCGGCGGTGCGCGCGGCGCGGGCTTCGGCCTTGACGTTCTCGCTGGCCACCGCCGCCGGGCTCCAGGCCACGATCACCAGCTTGGCGGCTGCCAGCTCGCGTTCGATCGTGGCCTCCCAGGGCGCATCGGGCGCGATATCCTGGTCCCACCACAGGCTCAGCCCCGAAGCACGCAGCGCCTGCACGAGCGGCTGAACCTTTGCCAAATTCTCACGCTTATAGGAAAGGAAGATGTCAGCCATGGCGCTTGCGCCCACCCCTCAGCAAAACTCGCAGATTTTCAGCCTTAATCACCCCATTGTCGGGAAGCACGCATCCCTATTGCGGCGGCAGCTTCGCCAGGAAGGCCTCGGCCTGCGCGGCCCAATAGGCATTGTTCACCTGGCGAAAGGCCGCCAGCGCCGCTTTGGCTGAAGCGCGCGCCTCTGCAATCTTGCCTTGGGCGCGGTAGGCGAACGCGAGATTATAGGTCGTATCCGCCCAGCCGGCGGGATCGCGCTCCCGGGTCAGCACCGTCAGCGCCGCCTCATAGGCCTTGATGGCGCGCTGCAACGCTTGATCATCGCCACGCTCACCGAGGCGCAAGAGCGCATTGCCGAGGTTCCCCTGCGTCGCCGCCCAGCCGGCGGGATCGCGATCCCGGGTGCGCACCGTCAGCGCCGCCTCATAGGCCTTGATGGCGCGCTGCAACGCTTGATCATCGCCCCGCTCGCCGAGGCGGAAGAGCGCATTTCCGAGGTTAGTCTGCGTCTGCGCCCAGCCGGCGGGATCGCGATCCCGGGTGCGCACCGTCAGCGCATCCTCCAAGGCCTTGATGGCGCGCTGCAACGCTTGATCATCGCCCCGCGCGCCGAGGCGCAAGAGCGCATTGCCGAGGTTCACTTGCGTCGCCGCCCAGCCGGCGGGATTGCTCTCCCGGGTGACGAGTGTCAAAACATCCTCAAAGGCCGTGATGGCGCGCTGCAACGCTTGATCATCGCCCCGCTCGCCGAGTGTTGCGAGCGCAGCGCCGAGGTTCACTTGCGTCCCCGCCCAGCCGGCGGGATCGCGATCCCGGGTAAATACCGTCAGCGCGGCCTCAAAGGCCTTGATCGCGCGCTGTAACGCTTGATCATCGCCCCGCGCGCCGAGTGTTGCGAGCGCAGCGCCGATGTTCACCTGCGTCCGCGCCCAGCCGGCGGGATTGCTATTCCGGGTCAGCACCGTCAGCGCGGCCTCAAAAGCCTTGATGGCGCGCTGCAAAGCGGCATCATCGACCCGCTCGCCAAGGCGGAAGAGCGCACCGCCGAGGTTATTCTGCGTCACCGCCCAGCCGGCGGGATTGCTCTCCCGGGTGACGAGTGTCAAAACATCCTCAAAGGCATTGATCGCGCGCTGCAACG
>JAKFWI010000124.1 GCA_021731965.1 Hyphomonadaceae bacterium
CGAAGGCTCGGCCCGGGTCAGCGAAACCGTGGCCATCACCTCCGATTCGGCGGCCATGAATGTGCAGATCGTTGCCGCCGCCACCGAGGAAATGAACGCCACCGCCGCCTCCATCGGCAGCCAGGTACAAGAAGCGGCCAGCGTGGCCAGCAAGGCCGTGTCCCGCGCCCAGGAAACCGCCGCCAGTGTGGAGCACCTCTCCAACGTGGCTGGCCATATCCACGAAGTGGTCGCGCTGATCGGCACCATCGCCAGTCGCACCAATCTTTTGGCGCTGAACGCCACCATCGAAGCGGCGCGGGCGGGCAATGCCGGGCGCGGCTTTGCCGTGGTGGCCAGCGAGGTCAAGGCCCTGGCCGATCAGACATCGCAGGCCGTGCAGGAAATCGGCCGCAAGGCTGATGAAATCCGCACCAGCACGCATGATGCGGTGGCCGCCATGAAACTCATCGATCAATCCATCCAGGCCGTGGAAAAAATCGCGCTGGGCGTTGTGAACGCCACGGCCGAGCAATACGGCGCGGTTTCGGAAATCTCCCGCTCCATGAGCGAGATCGCCGGCAATTCCAGCGATGTGCGCAGCGCGGCCACCGAATTGCGGGGCGATGCGCAAAAAACCGGCGAAGGCGCGCGCGTCAGCCTGGAGGCGGCGCAACAATTGTCGGCCCGCACCGAACAATTGCGCGCCGATATCACCAGCTTCCTGGAAACGGTGCGCGCGGCTTAATTCGGCACCGCCTGTTCCTGGCGGGGGATCCAGAAGGTCGCCGCTGCCGCAATCGCCATCGAGCCGCCGCCCAAAAGCAGCGTGCGCACGGCATCGCCCCCCAGGAAATGCGTCAAGATCGCGCCCAGCACGCCCGAGGCGATGATCTGCGGAATGACGATGAAGAAATTGAAAATGCCCATGAAGACGCCCATTTTTTGCGCGGGCAAGGCATCGGCCAACATGGCATAGGGCAAGGTCAGGATCGAAGACCAAGCCATCCCCACTCCCACCATGGATAACAGCAGCCAATTGGGATCCTTGATGAAGTAAAACGAGGCCAGCCCCGCCCCGCCGCACACCAGATTGAGGGCGTGGATGGGCCGCTTGCCAAAGCGACCGACCAAAGCCGGCGAGAAAAACGAATAAACCGCCGCCACGCCGTTATAGACGGCGAACATCACCCCCACCCAATCGGCACCGGCTCCATAACCGGCGTCCGTGGGCTGCGCCGCGCCAAAATGATGGGCGGTGACAGCCGGCGTGGAATAAATCCACATCACAAAGAGGCCGAACCAGGAAAAGAATTGCACGAAAGCCAGCCGGCGCATCACTTTGGGCATGGCCGTGAGATCACTGAGGATCTGGCTGAAAAACTGATCGGTGCGCCGGGCGTGTTCCAGCCAGGCATTGAGCAGAAAGCCCAGCCCCAAAACGCCAATCCCGACGCTGAGCACGTAAAGCTGCGCCTCGGCGCGCCAATGCCAGATGGCCGCGCTGGCCAAGAGGCCAAGCCCCAAAAGGGCCGCCCCCGCGCGTAAATAATAGCCGGCCCCCGCTCCGGGGCGCAGCTCTTCGCGAAACAGGCTGGGCGGCTCTCTAAAGGCGGCCAGGCGCTCTGGCGGATATTCCTTGGTGGTGAAGATGGTCCACAGAATCGCGGCTGTCAGCGCCGCCGCCCCGATATAGAAAGAGAGCTTCACAGAATCGGGGATGACCCCCTCCGGGGCGGCATTGGCCACGCCAAATCCGTTGGTCAAAATAAAGGGGGCCGCCGAGGCCAATAGCGCCCCGGCCCCGATGAACACGCCCTGCATGGCATAGCCACGGGTGCGCTGTTCGGTCGGCAGCATGTCACCGACAAAAGCGCGGAAGGGCTCGGTGGCGATGTTGAGCGCAGCGTCCAATATCCAAAACGCCCCCGCCGCCAGCCACAGAAAGGGCGCGTTGGGCAAAACCAGCAAAGCCAAGGAGGTTAAAATCGCCCCCGCCAGAAAATAAGGCCGGCGCCGGCCCAATGGCCCCCAGGTGCGATCCGAGAAATGCCCGATCAAAGGCTGCACGATTAGCCCGGTCACCGGCCCGGCGATCCAAAGAATCGGCAGGGATTCAATGGGCGCGCCCAGCGTTTGAAAAATGCGGCTGACATTGGCCCCCTGCAGGGCAAAGCCGATTTGGATGCCGAAAAACCCGAAGGACAGATTCCAGATCTGCCAAAAGCCAAGCAAAGGCTTGCGTTCCATGTCCACTCCCCAAAACCGTGTAGTTTTTCTACATCGTCACCCGAACGACAGCGCTTGTCGAGCCCCTGCGCATCGAAGCCACCCAAATCTGGGCCGTTTTTCGGGAGGCCCGTTGCCATTGGCATGCAGGTGAGCGTGTTTTCTGAAACGGTACTGGCCTCTACCTGGGGCGGCGATGTCCTCATCGCCGTCGCTCTTTCCAAGCCGAAGACCACCTCCATTGCTCTGCGCGCTCCACGAGTCCCGCCGCCACCGGATTGGCTTCGATATACTTGGATGTGAACCACACCTGTTCCTCATCGCGCATGTAACGGTCGAAATAGTTCTTTTGCCAAAGCGGCTTTGGCGCATTTGACCCGCGCGACGACAGAGCCTTCCAAGCTTTGATCAACTGAGCGATTGATTTGGCGCGGGGCTGCACCAGAACATGTACATGGTTCGGCATGACGCACCAGGCGAAGAGAATGTAGGTTTCCCCTTGCTGGCTCAGCAGAACGTCTTGGACATGATCCGCCAAAGCGCCGATTAAAAACCGCCCGCCAGGGCTTCTTCCCATCGCCTCCGCGTCATTCTCGTCACGGTGGGCAGTATGGGTGCAAAACACAATATGCTGGATCAGGCCCGGTGCATCGATGTGCGGGAGACGCTTGAAATGCATCTTGGACGCTCACTTAAGGAGGCTGCGGCCCCATCGCTGACATTGCGCAAACCTATCAAACTTGGTCTCAACGGCACAGCGGATCGGCGATGAGGACATCGCCGCTCCATCCGAAATATGTTGGCTCTAGTTTCCTCATTGGCCAATCTGATATATTCCTCGCCTAGCGCATTTTCAACAAAAGTGTCGTCGCGGTTTTGTGCCCGAAAATGCGCCAGT
>JAKFWI010000150.1 GCA_021731965.1 Hyphomonadaceae bacterium
ATAGATGATCGGGTTGGCATCGATGAAAAGCAGCGCCGGACGCGGCAGCCCGGAAAGATTCAGCGGATCCATTCGTCACGTTGGGCGTCCAGATCCTTTGCGCTGTCATTGCCCCACAGGCCATGGCCTGACCCCTCCAGCGCCTGGAGAGAGATCTGTGCATCAATCGCGACATGCTCACCAAGCGGCGAAAGCACGGCAACCGGGCGGCCGTGGCGCGTTATGATCGTGGCCCTGCCGCTTTCCGCCGCGTCCAGCAGCTCCGGGAGCTGGTTTCGAGCCTCTTCAGCGCCTTTGCGCGGGATGGTCATGCGCAATGCTGTACGGAGCTGTACGGTCTGTCAAGGCAGGTCGCGTCTGCCCCTGGCGGCATCGGATCGCGAAGCGTGGAGGACGCGCGAAGCGGGCTGCCGGTGATTTACCGGCCAAAGCGCTGATATTTGATCCGGCTGGGGATGATTTCTGAAACGCCGAGGCGGCGCTTCTTATCTTCCTCATAGGCTTCGAAATTGCCCTCGAACCATTCCACATGGCTATCGCCCTCGAAGGCCAAGATATGCGTGGCCAGGCGATCGAGGAACCAGCGATCATGGCTGATGACCACGGCGCAGCCTGGCCAATCTTCCAGCGCCACTTCCAATGCCTGGAGGGTTTCGATGTCCAAATCATTGGTCGGCTCATCGAGAAGGAGCACATTGGCCCCCGTGCGCAGGGTTTTGGCCAGATGCACGCGGTTGCGCTCCCCGCCCGAAAGCAGACCAACCTTCTTTTGCTGATCGCCGCCGCGGAAATTGAAGGAGGAAACATAGGCCCGCGATGGGATTTCCCGATCGCCAACCTCGATGATATCGAGCCCGCCGGAGATTTCCTCCCACACGGTTTTCTTGGCTTCTAGCGCATCGCGCGATTGATCGACAAAACCGAGCTGCACCGAATCGCCGATTTGGATCTTGCCGGCATCGGGCTTTTCTTGCCCGGTAATCATGCGAAAGAGCGTGGATTTGCCCGCGCCATTGGGGCCGATCACGCCAACAATGCCGTTGGGCGGCAGCTTGAAGGTGAGATCGCGGATCAGCATTTTTTCGCCGAAGGATTTGTTCAGGCCCTCAAACGCGATGACATTATGGCCAAGGCGCGGGCCCGGCGGGATTTGGATGGTGGCGAAGGTCTGCTTTTCGCGCTCCGCCTCGGAGGCCATTTCCTCATAGCGCTGCAGACGGGCCTTGGATTTGGCCTGGCGGGCCTTCGGGCTTTGGCGCACCCATTCCAGCTCGCGGGCCATCATTTTGCGCCGGGATTCGCTTTCGCTGAGTTCCAGCTCGGCGCGCTTGGATTTCTGCTCCAACCAGGCCGAATAATTCCCCTCATAGGGGATGCCTTTGCCGCGATCGAGTTCCAGCGTCCATTTGGTGACCTGATCGAGGAAATAGCGATCGTGGGTGACGAGAATGACGCAGCCCGGGAAGGCTTCGAGATGGTGCTGCAGCCAGGCGACGCTTTCGGCATCCAAATGGTTGGTTGGTTCGTCCAGTAGCAGCATATCCGGCTTCGCCAGCAAAAGACGGCACAGCGCGATGCGCCGCCGCTCTCCGCCAGATAGCGTTTCCACGCTCCAGTCATCGGGCGGGCAGCGCAAGGCGTTCATGGCCATTTCGATCTTGCTGTCGATATCCCAAGCATCGGTTGCATCGATGCGCTCTTGCAGGCTGGTCATTTCCTCCATCAAAGCGTCGTCATAGGCTTCGGCCACTTGCATGGAGACGGCGTTGAAGCGCTCCAGCAATTGCTTTTCCACGCACCAGGCCTCGGCGTTTTGGCGCACATTGAGCGTGGGATCGAGATGGGGTTCTTGCTCCAGATAGCCCATTTTGACGCCGGCCATGGGCATGGCTTCACCGGTGAAATCCTTGTCCATGCCGGCCAGGATTTTCAGCAAGGTGGATTTGCCCGAGCCATTGACGCCAACAACGCCGATCTTGGCATCGGGGTAGAAGGACAGCCAGATGTTTTCAAACACCTTTTTGCCGCCGGGATAGGCCTTGGTGAGGCCTTGCATGGAGAAAATGTACTGGGCGGGCTGCGCCATGGGATTGCGCCTTGCTTGGGGAGGTCGAGGGGGCCTCCTTCTAGCTGCTTCGTGGGCGCGGCGGAAGGGTTTGTGGCGGTGCGCGCGCTTTTGAGGTTACGCGTCGATCATCACCTCAAAGCCCCCATAGATCAGCCTTTTGCCGTCAAACGGGGTGGGCATGGCATCGGGCTGCATGCGCGGATCGGCCATGACCTTGGCATTGCCGGCATCGCGGGCGGCCTTGTCTGGCCAGATGATCCAGGAAAACACCACGCTTTCTCCTTCCTCGCACAGGACAGCGCGGGGAAAGCTGGTCAGCTTGCCGAGGGGCACGTCATCACCCCAGCATTCGACCACCTGCAGCGCGCCATGCTCCTTGAATATGGGTGCGGCGATCTGCGCGATGGCCCGATAAGCCTCTTTCTTCGCGGCGGGGACCGGGATCACGAAGCCATCGACATAGGCCATGCTGTTCTCCTTCTGATTAGGGGCCGCGATGGGCGGCTTCCAAAGCGGCGATATCCAGTTTCACCATGCCCATCAAGGCGGCCATGGTGCGCTGGGCGGCCAGGGAATCGCCCGTCATCAAGCCGGCCAAAATATTGGGCACGATCTGCCAGGAAAAACCGAAGCGATCCTTGAGCCATCCGCAGCGCGATTCCGTGCCGCCCCCTGCCAAAAGCCCTGCCCACAGGCGATCGATCTCGTCTTGATCCGCGCAGCCGACAATGAAGGAAACCGCCTCATTGGGCGTGAACACCGGCCCCCCATTCAGCGCGGAAAATTCGGTGCCGCCTAACGTGAAGGCGACCATCATGGCCGTGCCTTCTGGCAGGGCTGCGCCTGGGCCATAACGGCTGATCTGGGTGATCGCGGAATTCTTGAACAGGGAAATGTAGAAGTGCGCGGCTTCCTCGGCTTGGTGATCAAACCACAAACAGAGGGAAATCTTCTGTGGCGTGGCCATTGTGGCTCCGGATGAGGCGTGAAGCATCGCAAATTCCCGCCTTACGTGCAAGCCAACATGCCGAACC
>JAKFWI010000175.1 GCA_021731965.1 Hyphomonadaceae bacterium
CTTGGGGCTATGCTAGACCCGTTCCCGAAAAGTGTGACGCGGTTTTCGGACGAGAACGGGTCTAATATCTTAGTGTAGAGCGGATTCACCCGATTTGACCTGAGTCAGTCAAATCGGGATCCGCTCTAGGTCAAAAGCCTTTCAGGGAGTTTAGCATGTCGGCTGGTGCGGCGCGGGTGCAAGAGCCATTGGGCTTGGCCAACCCGATGGGAACGGATGGCTTCGAGTTTGTCGAATACGCCGCGCCCGATCCGGCGCTTTTGCGCCAGGTTTTTGAATCCATGGGCTTTATCGAAGCGGCGCGGCATCGCTCCAAGGATGTGACGCTGCACAAGCAGGGCGATATCCATTTCCTCGTCAACGCCGAGCCGGACAGCTTCGCCCAGGCCTTCGCCCGCGCGCACGGGCCTTGCGCCTGCGCCATGGCCTTTCGGGTGCAGGATGCGCCGGCGGCCTATGCGCGCGCCTTGGCTTTGGGGGCCAAGGGGGTGGACGAACCCGTGCGCCCGATGGAGCTGAACATTCCCGGCATCGAGGGGATTGGCGGGGCGCGGCTGTATCTGGTGGATCGCTATGGGCCGCGCGGCAATATTTATGATGTGGATTTCGTCTGGAACCCGGGCTGGGAGGCGCGCGCCGCGCAATCCGATTGCGGGCTGACCTATCTTGATCATTTGACGCACAATGTGCAGCGCGGCCGCATGAGCCATTGGGCGGAATTCTATGAGCGCTTGTTCAATTTCCGGGAGATTCGCTATTTCGACATCGAGGGCAAGGTCACGGGCCTGACCTCCAAGGCGATGACCAGCCCCTGCGGCAAAATCCGCATCCCTTTGAACGAAAGCAAGGGCGCGGAGGGCAAGCTGGATCAGATCGAGGAATATCTCCAACGGTATCAGGGCGAGGGCATCCAGCATATCGCCTTGGGCAGCCGCGATCTGTATGCCAGCGTCGATGCGCTGACCGCGCGGGGCCTGCCCTTGCAGGAAACCATTCCCACTTATTATGAACTCATCGATGCGCGCCTGCCCAGCCATGGCGAGAATGTCGAAGCGCTGAAGCGGCGCAATATCCTGATCGATGGCGCGCCCAGCGAGGGGCAGGGCCTCTTGCTGCAAATCTTCTCCAAGGATCAGATCGGCCCGATTTTTTTCGAATTCATCCAGCGCAAGGGCAATGAAGGCTTCGGCGAAGGCAATTTCAAAGCCTTGTTCGAATCCATTGAGCTGGATCAGATCCGCCGGGGCGTTTTGGCCCAGCCATGAGCCATGAGCCATGAGCCAGGCACCAGCACTGGCGCGCAGCGCGGTGGGGGCTTGGGTTGCGGGCGCGAAGGCGCGCATAACTTTGATTCTCTCGTTGCAGCGGTGCAGGGATGAATTGCGCTGATAATCCGGGAAGGCTGCCGGATTTTGCTTCACGCTCGAGGATCGGTCTTGATCAAGCCGGATACTCTAGCCTGCTAGAGCATTTTCCAAGAAATCGAAGTCGATTTCTGATTAGAAAAATGCACTAATTCAATAACTTAGAGCGCATTCGGACAGAAAACCGCAACTCCACTTTTCCTGAACGCGCTCAAGGCTAAGCAGCATGCGCAGCGCTGCCCAATACCAGCCGCCGCTGACGATTGCGCAGGCGGCCCGATTCAAGTCTGCCCAAAAAACACGCAGGCGTGGGAACCCACCCCGCAAAGGCGCGTTATCCCAGTGTGCAAACGCACAGCGCGCCGGGGCCTGATCGCACCAACGATCATCCCAGCCCCCCCCCGGGAGGTTCCGGCGCGCCTCTGCGCCACAATCCCATTCACATCCCGGGCTTTCGCTCGCGACCAAGGAGATGAACATGTCAAGAACATTAGACGCAATCGCCGGCAACACCAAAAACTTGTCAGACGATGCCCAGGCCTGTGGGCACGATGTGCTAAAGCTCGCGGACTCGATCGGGACCGAAGCCAAGGCTCGCATCGACAGCATGGGTGACAACGCTCGCGTTCAAGCGCGGGCCGCCTATGCCAATGTCAAGGCGCAAGTGAACGAAAATCCCGTCAAGGCCCTCGGTGCCGCGATCGGCGTCGGTGTGCTGCTCGGTTTCTTGATCAAGGGCCCTACCTGACCCATGCACGTGTTGCGGATAGAGTGCGCGTACTGAACGGTCCGAACGGGCCGGGCAGTGCGTGCTATTCGTGTTGGGCATTGCGCTTATGGCTAAGCGGAGTATCGCGGCGGAGGCGAAGTGCGCGGGGTTCTTCGACAGCCTCATCAACGGATCGCTGAGTTGGCAAACCTATCCAAGGGAATTTTTTGTCGTCCAATCTTTGATGCGCCCCTGCCAGTATAGGCATTTCTTGCCCTTGATCATCCATCCCACTTGCGCCGAGGAGGGGATCCATCGACCCCCTTGCTGGCGATAATCGCCAAACTCGCCGCGCCAAGGCATGGGCGTGAATGGGGGAGAGGCGCGTGTTGCCCGATCTGCGCAGAAGACGCTGGCGATGCGTTGGTCTTGTCCTAACGTGAATACAATCTCACAGGCCGTATCGCCTGCTCCCGCCGCCACGGCGATGGTCGAGGCGTCGATCTCGCGCCAGGCAAGATCATGATTGTGGAGCATGGCGTCGGGCAGCAACGGGAGTTCCGCCAAATAGCGGATCAATTCCCCGCGCGTCAGCGCTGCGCTGGCCTTCGCGCGCACCAGCGGCAAACACCCGAACGCCGTCACATCGAGGCGGCCCATTCCCCCAAGAAGCGCATCGGTGACGGCCAGATAGCCCAGCGGCATAAAACGGGCGTTCCAGGCAAATGCACACGATCTCACAGACATTGTCTGGTGCGCACGGAACGGGAGCCAGAGGCTGGATTTGAGGCTCAATTTCATGTGTCCGGATTGCGCAAAGCCGACAGCGCTAAACGCGCAGGCCGGATCGGCACCCAAGCGCAATGCCAGCGCAAGCACCGCTGGCGGCAGAGGATTTGGGTGCGCGCGATCCGGCTCCGTCATCTTTTGGCCTTCTGGTGCGTGATCACGGGTTTCCAGGCCAAAAGCGGCTATTTCTGCTTTTGCATGAATTCATCGAGTTGGCGCTCGGCTTCCTCTT
>JAKFWI010000128.1 GCA_021731965.1 Hyphomonadaceae bacterium
AAATCGATGCCTTCGCGCCGCGCCGGCTTCTTGCATGTGATAGCCGGAAATGGAAATGGAGTTGAACTTGGGCATGTATTGCGCTGTATAGGCGAAGATATCGGCAATGATCTTGAGGGAGGGCGTTGGCGGGTAGATATAGGTGTTGCGCACCATGAATTCTTTCAGAATATCATTCTGAATGGTGCCGGATAATTGGGCCTGCGCGACGCCTTGCTCTTCTCCCGCCACGATGAACAGCGCCAGAATGGGCAAAACGGCCCCGTTCATGGTCATGCTCACGCTCATGGCATCGAGCGGAATCCCCGAAAACAACGTGCGCATGTCCAGGATCGAATCGATCGCCACCCCAGCCATGCCGACATCGGCGGCCACGCGCGGGTGATCGCTGTCATAGCCGCGATGGGTGGCCAGATCGAAGGCCACGGACAGGCCCTTTTGGCCGGCCGCCAGATTGCGGCGGTAAAAGGCATTGCTATCTTCGGCGGTGGAAAAGCCGGCATATTGCCGGATCGTCCAGGGATTGCGCACATACATGCTGGCATAAGGGCCGCGCACGAATGGCGCGATGCCCGGCAGGCCGCCCAGATGATCGAGGCCAACGCAATCTTCCGGGCCATAGCGCGCGCGCACGGAAATGCCCTCGGGGCTGGCCCACGGCCCTTGCGCGGGCGCGGGCGCGCCGGGATTGGGCCGTTTCCAGGGCAGACGGGTGAAATCGGGCAGATTCATCGTGCCATGCTCCGTGTGCGCCGATATTCGCGGGCGATGCCATCGAAAGGTGACGCTGCTTCGCGCAGGACGTCAGCGCTGGGCTGGGGAGGTTTTGAAACACGCTTTGCGTGCAGGCGGAACAGCCAAACGCCACACGCAATTATGCAGGTAAATATCGCTGAGGAGATGATCACAATCACATTGCTCAAGTTAAAATGAGAGAGATTTTGGGAAGTGGCAATACTTGGGTATCTATCTATCAACATGTAAGTAAGTTCATCGCTTGATGTCAAAACAACCAGATAGACGATCGAAAGCACAGCGATGCATGTGTATGTTTTTATTTTACCAACGATAATCGCTGATCGAATTGCTGTGTAATCACGGATCCATCGCGAAACTGGCTCTGATGGGCTGTATTGTTGCAAGCGAAGCGCCGCGCGACCAAGCTCAGTCTGTCTCGCAGCCAACTCGTCTTCTACTCCATATTCATCATCGTAAACGACAAGAAATGGTTGCATCTGTTCTTGTTACTTTTCGCTGCTCTCTTCAAGCAGATGCGCAGCAAGCTGAATAGGTAATAGTGCGATTGCCGGTACAAAATTGGATGTCCATGCTTGGAAAATGTAAATTGGAAGCGCGCACAAAAAAATGATCCGATGAAGCCAAAGGTATTTGTTCTTTAGGGATTTGCCGCGTGCATTTAGAATGCTTACTGCGCGACGTTTTTCAGCGGGCGTCATGGCCGAAGCGCGCTCATCTAATTGCTGCATGGCTTCGGCAGCTTCAGATTTTGTCGGTGCTTTGGGTTTTGCTATCAACAATCTAACCCCAATTGCTTTTGCAGGGATTCCAACGTGGCGATGGCATCTCCGCCGGCGAAGATGAAGCCGGTGATGCCGGCGGTGCGCCAGGCGGCTTCTTGTTGTTTGGGGCGCCCAGCCAGCAGCAAAACGGCGCAGCCCGCGCCCTTGAGGGCCAGGGCCGCTGATTGCGCGCGTGCGCCATAGGCCGCATCGCTGCCGCACAAGCAGGCGGCGCGCGCACCGCTGGCGCGAAACGCATCGGCCAAAGCATCATCATCTTGATAGGCCTGTTCGGCCCCCAAAGCGGTGAGGCCCCCGGCGGCCAGCAGATTGGCGGTGAATTGCGCGCGCGGTGCAAATTCAGCGAGGCTGCCCAGATTTGCCAGGAAAACGGGCAGATTGCCTGCCGCATCGGCCAAATCCCGCAGGCGCTCAAACGGTTCGGCCAGGCGCATGGGAAGAAGCCCGTGCGCCTGGGGCGGGCCCAGCGGCCAAGCTTCCAATTGCAATTTGGACTCTTGCAGCCAGGGAAATTCGGAAACGCCCGTCAGCGCATCTTGGCGCCGCCGCACGCGGGCTTCGCGCTCGGCGCGGATCGGGGCGATTTGCGCCGCCAGCCAGCCGCTGGCCAAGGCCGCCAGCGGCCCGCCTTGGGCTTCGATGCCCTGAAAAAACGCCCAGCCGGCGCGCGCCAATTCCTCGGTGAGGGCCTCGAAGGCATAGGCACCAGCGGCCGGATCCTGGACGAGCGCGAGATGCGCCTCGCCGGCCAGCACGGCATGGGCATTGCGCGCGAGCCGCCGCGCCAAGGCATCGGGCTGGCCCAAAGGCTCACTGAGCGGCAAAATGGTCACGATATCGGCACCGCCAAGCGCGCCCGCGATGCCAGAAGCCGCCGCACGCAGCACATTGATCCAGGGATCGCGCCGCGTCAGCATGCGCTTGCCCGTGACGGCCTGGATGGCGATGTGCTGATCCTTCGCCCCGCTGGCCTCCAAAACGCGGTCCAATACCAAGCGCGCGGCGCGCAGCTTGGCGATCTCGATGAGCGGATCGGCACCCAGCGCCAAACTGGCCAAGCAGGCCTTTGCGGCCATTTCCGGGGCCAAGCCGGCGCGCAGATACTGCGCCAGGCTGGCGGCCAACAGGCCGATCTCTTGCGCCTCGCTACCGCCCGCTTCATGCACGGGCCGCGCATCGAGGCGAAGGGCGCGGGCCTTGGGGAAATCCGCCTCCACGGCCTCGGCGAAGGCAATGGCCGCATTCAGCGCCGAGGGCGAAGCATCCCAGGCCAGATTGCCGCGCAGCGCCGCGCCGATTGGGTCGCGATTGAAGGCAAAGCGGGCATCGAGCAAGCCGCGCGTCTTGGCAAAGGCCAACGCCATATCGCTGGCCAGCGGCGCATCGGCGCTGAGCGCCAAAGGCGCCAGATCGAGCATCCAGCCGGAAGTCAGCCTTGCCAGATCCTCTGGGCCATCCAGGCGCACGCCGCGCCCATCGCGATGCAAGCGC
>JAKFWI010000056.1 GCA_021731965.1 Hyphomonadaceae bacterium
TCCGGGGCCTTGCCGGGGCGGAAACCCTTCAGCGTCACCTTGCCGCGGACCTCATCAATCTTGCCGTCCAAGGCCGCCTGCAAACGCTGGCGGGGGATGACCACGCGGAAAACGCGGTTCAAACCTTCGGATTGCGTCTGGGTGCATTGCATGGCGAGGCTCTCAACACTTTGGGGATGGCCAATTACAAGCGGGCGCTTATGGCGCCGCACGCCGGGCTTGTCCATGCTCCATGGTGCGGACGGCGGGACTCGAACCCGCACGCCTTGCAGCGCTGGAACCTAAATCCAGTGCGTCTACCAGTTCCGCCACGTCCGCAAACCATGTGGGCAAGGCCCGTCAAGACAGCCCGCTGGGGGTTTAGCGCAATCTCTCCGCCAAAGGAAATGGCACCCGACGCTCAGCCGATCCAGCCCGCCCTATTCCTGGCCGGCTTGGCTTTACGAGGAATGTGGCGGGTTGCGGCAAAACAGCAGCAGATTTGCGTCAGCTACCCACTATCCACAGATTTCGATGTGCGTTCTCTTGCCAAAATTTTAATAGATGCTTCAATTTCGCCGCTGGGTTGCAAGTGTGTATTCTAAAAATCAAAAAAGGCAGCAACTACTATTGCTGTTATTGTTCCATGCATAAGGGGTTACTTCATGAAGTATAGTCTTACGCGAGAATTGCGGGCATTTGCCTGCGCAATTGCAATTTGTGCGTTTGGGCCCTCCCTGGCCTGGGCGCAGGATGCCGATATCCTGTCCGAACAGGATTCTACTGTTTCCAGTGATGCGCGCTCCATGTCCGGCTTTCGGCGGGGATCGCCCCGTGCCAGCCTGGAGGCCATGCTTGGCGCGCGCGGCATGGATGCCCGGACGCTGGCCAGCCTCACCGAGACGGCCAATTTCACCGATGGCCAAGGGCGGCGCTTCGCACGGTATGAGCAAAAGATCGGCGGACTGCGTGTTTATGGAGCCTATGTGAAGGCGGCTTTTGATTCCGCAGGCACACCCATCCATCTTATCGAGCGCCTGGCCCCATCGGGCCCCAGCCGGTCGCGCCCAAGCATTGGCGAGGCGGCGGCCCTGCGTGTCGCGCTGGCCACGAATTTCCCGGGCCAGAGCGCCCCGGCTGCGCTCAGCGTTGAAGGGGCGGTGACAAAATTTGCCGATACGGAATTTTTCGCACAGGGCCCCAGCGTTGAGCGGGTGATCATCGCCCGCGGGCGCTTGCACGAAGAGGGGTTTCTGGTCGAAACCTGGAGCCAGGCCGATAACCAGCTCTATTACACCCTGGTCAATGGCTTCGGGCGCGTGGTTTCCAACGAATTGCGCACCGCCTCCGATAGCTACAATGTGTTTGCGGTAAACCCCAGCCTTTCGGCGCAGGCGGTGGTCAACGGCCCGGCCCCCGGCGGCACACTATCGCCCAATGGCTGGCTCGGCACGGGCACGCAAAACACCATCAATATCTCCGGCAACAATGTGCGCGCCTATCTCGATCGCAACAATAACAACGCGGCCGATGCCGGCGGCACTTCAGTCACGACCGGCAATTTCTTGACCGCCGTGAATCTCACGCAGGCCCCAACCACCCTCTCCAATCAAAACGTGGCCGTTCAAAACCTGTTTTACCTGACCAATGTCATCCATGATCGCCTCTACACGCATGGCTTCGTGGAAAACCAAGGCAATTTCCAGGAAACCAATTTCGGCCGCGGCGGGCTTGGCCTCGATAGCGTTCTGGCCGAAGCCCAAGATGGCGGCTCGACCAACAACGCCAATTTCGCAACCCCGGCGGATGGTTCGCGCCCGCGCATGCAAATGTATCTATGGACCAACACCAATCCGCAGCGTGATGGCGATCTCGATTCCGATGTTGTCTATCACGAATACGGGCACGGCCTCTCAACACGCATGATTGGCGGCCTCAGCGGCGATATTGGCGGCGCGATCGGCGAGGGCGCCTCCGATGTGCTCGCCATCTTGATCAACAACAATGACGTGGTGGGTGAGTATTCCACCAACAGCGCCAACGGCATCCGCTCTTCGCGCTATGCCACCCATCCCGATACCTTGGCCAGCTTCAACCGGACCCGTGGGGTGCACCGCAATGGCGAGCTTTTCGCCGCGACCATTTGGGATGTGTGGGAATTGTACCAGGCCAACGCCTTGAGCGTGAACACGTTACTCAGTGATTTCGTGGGCGGCATGAATTTTACGCCATCCAGCCCCACTTACATCACCATGCGCGATGGCCTGTTGGCGCAAACCCCAGCCTCGCGCGATTGCCTCGTGTGGCGGGCCTTCGCCTCGCGCGGCATGGGTGTGGGCGCTTCGATCTCGCGCACCAATTTCCGGGTGGTTCAATCCTTCACACTGCCCACCGGCTGCTAAAGCAGGCTCGCACGCAATCTCGCCCGATCAGGTTTAACAGCCTGATCGGGCAATTTTTTATGGGGGGGCGTCGAAATTTCGAAGCAAAGCGACTTTATTCGCGGGCGTTTCGCCGGGTGCGCAGCCATTGCAGGATCACCCAGGCGCTGCTGTCATGGCGCATTTTGAGGGCCGCCTCTAATGGGGCCAGCCAGACCAAAGCGTGATCGGGCTCTGTCGGATCGCCATCGTCCGCCGATAGCTCCACCTCGTAATACGTCGCCAAATTGTTACGGGGCTCACCGCGATCGAGCCAAAACTGCCCGGCCCTGCCCAGCACCCGGGTCGGCCACACGGTGAGGCCCGTTTCCTCCACGAATTCCCGCATCAAGGCCCCCGCCTCATCCTCATCGGCCTCGACGCCCCCGCCTGGCAAATCCCACTCAAACGGGGCCTGATGGCCGATGCGCGCCACCGCGATTTCTTTTTCCCCGCGCGCGCACACGCCATAAACGGTGTGGCGTTCCATATAGGTGAGGCCCGGCTGGGTCTGGCCAAATTGCAAAGCAAAGCGTGTCATGCTGCGTGTCCTGAACCCGAATGGTGCGATCGGCGTTGGGGCTTGGTAATGGTGCAATTCCTGGTCCGGG
>JAKFWI010000234.1 GCA_021731965.1 Hyphomonadaceae bacterium
GCCCAGAATGTCCCGCTCCGAGGCCACGTGCAGCACCGGCACCGGTGCCTCTGGCGAAATGCGGCTGACAGTGCCGAACACGTAGTGATCGAGCATGCAATCGCCGCAGATCACCACCCGGGCGTTTTTGAGCCTGTCTGCCAGCGTCTCAACGCGCATCGTGGGCACTTTCCCTTAATGCCCGTCATTCAGCCATGCCAAAGCCGTGCGTACAATCGCGTTCGCCGTAATGTCGAAATGTTCAAACAGCGTTTTTGCCGGGGCGGACGCGCCAAAGCCGTGCATGCCCACAAAGCCGCAGGGGCCGATCAGCTCCGCCCAGCCTTGCTTAATCCCCGCCTCCACCGCGATTTTGCAGGCGGCCTCCCCGATCACGGCCCGGCGATAGCTTTGCGTCTGCTCGGCAAACAGCTCAAAGCATGGCACGCTCACCACGCGCGTGGGCACATTTTGTGCCTCCAGCAACGCGCGTGCCTCGAGCGCCACGCTCACTTCCGTGCCCGATGCAAACAGGGATACCAAAGCCGGGGTGTTCTGCGCCGCCGCGATCTCATACGCCCCGCGCGCGGTGCGGTTTTCGTCGGCCTCACTGCGCACGCCGGGCACGGCTTGGCGCGACAGCACCAAAGCGCTTGGCCGGCGGACCTGCCCGATGGCGACGGCCCAAGCCTCCGCGGTTTCCACCGCGTCACACGGGCGCAGCACCAAGAGATTGGGGATGCCTCGCAGGCTGGCCAGATGCTCGACCGGCTGGTGGGTGGGGCCGTCTTCGCCCAGCCCGATGGAATCATGCGTGAACACATGCACCACCCGCGCCCCCATCAGCGCGCCGAGCCGAATGGCCGGGCGACTATAATCTGCAAAGCACAAAAACGTGCCGCTATACGGCAAAATGCCGCCGTGCAGCGCCATGCCGTTCAAGGCGGCGGCCATGGCGTGCTCACGCACCCCGTAATGCACATAGCGGCCCGCATAATCTGGCGCGTCGAAGGGTGCCATGCCTTTGACGAAGGTGTTGTTCGAGCCGGTCAGATCGGCTGATCCGCCCAGCATTTCAGGGTAAACCGGAATCAGCGCTTCCAGCGCCGCGCCCGAATGAACGCGGGTGGCGCCGGCCGGTTTGCGCTGCGCGCATGTCGCCGCGTGGGCCTGCAAAGCCGCCAATGCCTCAGGCGGCACCTCACCGCTTAGGGCGCGCGCGAAGGCGCCGCGCGCCTCAGAGGCCGCCAGCCGCTGCGTCCAGGCCTGGTGTTCCACCGCGCCGCGTGCGCCGATGCCGCGCCAGGCCGCAGCGATGTCATCGGGGATTTCAAAGGGTAAGGCTGTCCAGCCCATGGCCGCACGGGCGGCGGCGATCTCCGCGTCAAACAGGCTATAGCCATGCGAATGGGGATCCCCCTCTTTGGGCCCGGCCCCTTTGCTGATCTTGGTCTTGGCGGCGATGAAGACTGGCCGATCTTGCTGCTTGGCCCAAGCCAACGCCTGCGCAATCGCGTCGTGATCATGCCCATCCACGCCGCGTATGGCCCAGCCAGCGGCAGCAAAGCGCGCGCCTTGATCACCGGTTTCCGCCAGCGTTGCGCGCCCATCGATGGTGGTGTCGTTGTCGTCGAACAGCACGATCAACTTATGCAGTTTGAGCCGCCCCGCCAGGCTGATGGCCTCTTGGCTCACGCCCTCCATCAAGCAGCCATCCCCGGCCAGCACCCAGATGCGGTGATCAACCAGATCAGCCCCAAACCGGGCGCGCAAATGCGCTTCGGCCATGGCCATGCCCACCGCGGTGGCCAGGCCCTGGCCCAAGGGGCCCGTGGTGGTCTCGACGCCTTGGGTATGGCCATATTCGGGATGACCTGGGGTTTTGGAGCCCAATTGGCGGAAATTCTTGATTTCCTCCATGCTCATCGCGCCATAGCCGGTAAGATGCAGCAGGGCATACAGCAGCATCGAGCCATGCCCGGCCGAAAGCACAAAACGATCGCGATCGGCCCAATCGGGCGCGGCGGCATCGAATTTCAGCGCTTCGCACCATAAAACCGTGGCGACATCGGCCAGGCCCATGGGCATGCCCTGATGGCCCGATTTGGCGCGGTGCACGCTGTCCATCGACAGCACGCGAATCGCATCGGCCATTCGCAAACGCAATGCCGGGTCTGTGCTCATTTCGCTTTCCTATTGCGCCTCTCAATCGCCGCGCGTAGCCCAAACCTACGACAGACGCCAGCCCGATGGGCTGCTAGGAAGCGCCATCTGTGCCGCAAAGAGCCCTCATGAAAACCAGCCTCCCATCTTTCCTCAATCATGAAGCCGCGCCCGGCACTTTCCTGGTGATCGCTGGCTGTTTGGCGGTGGCGCTGGCCAATTCCGCTTGGGGGCCAAGCTTCGCCCATTTGCTGGAAAGCCCACTGGGCTGGGCAGCACACGACCTTGGCTTTCGCGCACCCTTGCATGTGTGGATCAATGACGGGCTGATGGCGGTGTTTTTCTTCTTCGTCGGGCTGGAGCTGAAACGCGAATTCGTGGACGGGGAGCTAAGCAATGCCCGCCGCGCCGCGCTGCCGTTGGCGGGGGCGCTGGGCGGCATGCTGGCACCGGCCGCCATCTATGCCGTGCTCAACAGCGGCTCTGCCGAAACCGCGCGCGGCTGGGGCATTCCCATGGCCACCGACATCGCCTTCGCCTTGGGTGTTCTGTCGCTGCTGGGCAATCGCGTGCCGCCCGCACTCAAGGCCTTCTTGCTGGCTTTGGCCATTATCGATGATCTTGGAGCCATCGTCGTGATCGCGGTGTTTTATGGCTCGGGCATCCACCTGCTGGCGGCTGCGGGCGCGCTGGCATTGTTTGCGGCAGCGCTGCTGATGAACCGCTTGGGCATCGCCAAGATCTGGCCCTATTCGCTGTTGGCTCTGCCACTATGGCTGTGCATGCACGAATCGGGGGTGCACGCCACGGTGGCCGGCGTGGCGCTGGCCTTCGCCATCCCCTACCGTATCCAG
>JAKFWI010000167.1 GCA_021731965.1 Hyphomonadaceae bacterium
CTAGAGGGATGCGGCCGATTTCGGCTTCGGGTTCGTCGTGTCCCAGCCCCCGTAGCACCGCTACGCGAACTGGGCCTCTCCTGCCCGAGAGCACAAAATCGGCTTCGCATCGCGGCTCGCGGGAGTTCTTCAACAGCCTGCTAGAGCGCATTCAGGAAAAGTGGAGTTGCGGTTTTCCGTCCGAATGCGCTCTGATGTATTGAATCAGCGCATCTTTCGAAGACGAAATCGACTTCGATTTCTATGAAAATACTCTGGCCTGTCGGACTGAAAGGCAAATCAGTATAACTTCAGGGAATGGCATTGGACGTCGAGGCGCTGCTCAGCTGTTACCGTCGCGGCGTGTTCCCGATGGCGCAGGCGCGCCATGCCGAGGAGACCTTTCTGGTCGATCCGCCCTGGCGCGGCATCTTGCCGCTGCATCCCTTCCACGCCCCGCGGCGGCTGGTGCGCAGCATGCGCGCTTCGGATCTACGCATCAGCCACAATGAAGCCTTTGGAGCGGTGATTAGCAGCTGCGCGGCCCCTGCGCCGGGACGCGAGGATACTTGGATCAATGCGCAGATCCAGCACAGCTATCAGCAATTGCACGCACTCGGCCATGCCCACAGTGTGGAATGCTGGCGCGGCGATCAGCTGGTCGCCGGCCTGTACGGCGTGGCGTTGGGGGCCGCGTTTTTCGGGGAAAGCATGTTCACGCGCGAGGTGAACGCCAGCAAAATGGCCCTGCTGGCGTTGGCCGCACGCCTACGCTTTGGCGGCTTTCAGTTGCTGGACGCGCAATTTTGGACCGCCCATTTGGCGCAGTTTCAGGCCCTGGAAATCAGCCGCGCCGCGTTTCGCGCCAAGCTCAAACAAGCGTTACTGCTTGAGGGGGATTTCACCCGCTTGCCCCGCCATCTTACCCCCGCTCAATTGGCGCAGGAAATCACCCAGACATCATAAGTGGGATGCTCCAGCGCGTGCAATGCGGGGCTGGAGGCAAACATCCAACCCCGGAACACTTCGACATCCCCGACCGGCGCGCCGCCGCCTTTGGCCGCAGCGTGGTGTGTCTGCGTGATGGTGAGATAAGCCGATGTCTCGGGCGGCGTTTCTTCAGGGGGCCGTTGCTCACACGCGCGCGCGGTGATGCTGAGCGCGCCGAACATCACCGGGCGATTGAGCGGCGCGATGAAATCGCGAGCCTGGCCGCTGATCTTATCCAGGCCGCGCAGCCGTGCCCCAGAGGCCGCCTGCGCCGGCAGCGCTGCGGCGATTAGCCAAAACGCGGCAAAAGCCGCTGCACTCCATCTCACGGTGGCCCACCTTGGTTGGTATCTTCGCCAGCAGGTTTAGGCGCAGAAGACGACGATTGTGAGGAGGCGGCAGAGCTAAACAGCGTCAACAGATCGACCGGGCTTTGCGTTTGGGCAATTTCCCCACCTGATTTCAGCAAATCAGGGGAGCCACCCGGCTCAATCCCCACATAGGCACCGCCCAGCAACCCATCCGAGGTGATCTTGGCCACCGAATCTTCCGGCACTTTGATCTTAGCATCGAGATTCAGCGTAACGCGGGCCAGATAGGTGGCAGGATCGAGCCCGATGCGGCTGACAGCGCCAATCTTGACGCCGGAAAGGCGCACGTCCGACCCGACCGACACCCCGTTCACGCGATCGAAGCGCGCGATCAATTCATAGCCACCACGGGTGCTTTCGCCCGCGCCTGCGCGCGAAACCGCATAGCCCAAAAAGCCGATGGCCACTGCCAGCACCACCGCCCCAACCAGGGTTTCCGAGCTTTGCTGCGCCATTACACGCCATCCTTATTGGGAGCCCACGCCTGATAGCCATCCATCGGCACCGCCGGCTCCGCGCGCGCCAGACTGCCGGGCGGGTGGTAGGCCAAAGCCGTGCCGGTTAGATTCGCCTGGTGTGGCTTTTCCCAGGCTTTACGCGGCAGGGCCGTCACGCTCGGCGGTACATCCACCAGATGGTGCAGCCAGCCAAACCAATCGGGCGGGATGCGAGAAGCCTCCGCCACGCCATCATACAGCACATAGCGCCGCTTGCGCGCACCGGAAAGCGCCCGCTTTTCCTCGAAATAGGCGTTGCCTTCGCCATCCTTGCCAATGGCCAGGCTGTGGCGGCGGATATCAAAGGAGGCGCCCAGCGTCGAGCCATCCCACCAGGTGAAAAACCGTTTGAGCACGCAAAAACCGTTTCAGTAAAAGGCTGGATTCGCGCGGGACTATGGCGCAAGCGCACCGCAGCGTCCAGCGCCGAAAATTTACTGCATCTGGTATTCCACAGCTCAATGTCCTCTAGATATAGATTTCCTGCGCAAAGTTGGCCATGCTTGCCTGAGCGGAGGATAGCAGCCATGGCGCGAACCAGTTTTTCCGGTGTGGGTGAATACAACCTGGAGGAAGGCATTGATACGCCGTGCGAGGCCCCCGCCGGCTGGCCGCTTCACTGCGCCCTGGCCGCCTTGGAGGCAGGCCTCACCGTTGAGGGGAAAAATGGGCTTTCGATCAGCGCCGCGCTTGCCACCATGGCGGGTGAGATTGCCACTTTTGCCGAGCAGGCAGGCATCGTCCACGCCGACCTCTCGCTTGCGGACCTCGCCAGCACCATCGAGGCCTTGCTGCGGCGGCGCGCCATCGCCTTTCCCGCAAATGTGAGCAATGCGCTTTTGGCCAGGCGCGCGTTGAGCCCTTGTATTGTCAGCCAAATTTGGCCGCAGGAGCGCGCGGCTCAGGCCAGCGCCTTCGCTTTGGCCAATGCCGCGATCGCCAACGGCACGCGGCTCTCAATCAGCGGCGCGGTGAGCCCG
Source organism: Hyphomonadaceae bacterium (assembly GCA_021731965.1). Classification (GTDB taxonomy): domain Bacteria; phylum Pseudomonadota; class Alphaproteobacteria; order Caulobacterales; family Aquidulcibacteraceae. The sequence continues at coordinate 2,818 of JAKFWI010000167.1, forward strand.
GCAGCCGCCGCTGCGCTGCGGGCCAGCGCCGCGTTGCTGAGCCCGGAGAACGCCCATTGCGGCGTCATGATCACAGGCTCAATAGCCGGCGTGCGGGCGCTTGTTGCCGCGCCGGCAGCGCTCACCGAGGGCCTGCGGGCTTTTGTTTCCACCGAATGCGATTGGAGCGATCCCGAT
>JAKFWI010000006.1 GCA_021731965.1 Hyphomonadaceae bacterium
CGACCGGAATCCTCGCCGCCCAAAGGATGATCGGTAGGCTAGAGGCTTCTCCGCCCCGCATGCGCCGCCCATACCGCGATCCGCGCATGGCGCTGAATACGATCCAGAGGAAAATGATAATCAGCCAAATATAGGCGTCGGGGCTGAGCCCTGATTGACCCTTGGCGGCCTTGCTGGCCTGGGCTAAAGTGGCTTTTTGATGCTCGGGATCCGCGCTGATTTGCGCCACGATGGCGTCAGCGCCGCTGCGCACGCCGCCTTCGACATCGCCGGCGCGAAAGCGTGGCAAGACTTGCCGCTGCAAGATGAGATTGGAGAGCGCGTCGGTGAGCACGCCTTCCAGCCCATAGCCCACTTCGATGCGCACTTTGCGATCATTGGGGGCGATGATCAGCAGCACGCCGTCATTCTTGTCCTTGGCTCCTAGGCCCCAGGCGCGGCCAAGCTGGTAGCCGTAATCCTCGATGGCATAGTCCTGCAAAGAAGGGAGTGTAACCACCACAAATTGCGCGCCGGTTTTCGCCTCCAGCGCGGCCGATTGCGCGGTCAATTGCTCCTCGGTGGCGGGGGAGAGGACGTTGGCAGCATCGACCACCCGGCCGCTGAGCGGCGGGAAATCAGGCGCAGCCTTGGCTAAGCCGCAGGCCAAAGCCAGCAGCAGAAACGTAACCAGCCCAAGCCGTAGCAGAGCGTTCAAGGCTTGGCGGGCGCAGCAGGCGCTGGCGCGAAGCTAACGCTAGGTGCTTGCTGTGCGGCCTCACTGGCGGCGAATGGCTCCATGGCCTTGGAGCTGGAATACAGCGTACTGGCCCAGATGGAGGTGGGGAAGGTGCGGCGCACGGTGTTGAACGCGCGCACGGATTCGTTGTAATCGCGCCGTGCCACAGCGATGCGGTTTTCTGTGCCCTCAAGCTGGCTTTGCAGGGCCAAAAAGCTCTCGCTCGATTTCAGCTGCGGGTATTGCTCGCTCACCACAAGCAAACGGCCCAGCGCGCCGGATAGCCGGCTTTGCGCGGCCTCAAACTCCGCCATTTTGGCTGGATCGGTGAGGGTGGAGGCATCGAGCGTGACACTGGTGGCCTTCGCGCGTGCCTCGGTGACTTCCACCAGAACGGTGCGCTCCTGCGCGGCGACGCCCTGTACAGTGGCCACCAGATTGGGCACCAGATCGGCGCGGCGCTGGTATTGCGCCTGCACATCGGCAAACTTGGCTTTGGCCGCTTCTTCGGCGGTGGGGATGGCGTTGATCCCGCAGCCAGCCAAGGAAACCGCCAGCGCTGCCACCGCGATCATTTTCATCAAACGCTTCATGCAAAAATCCTCCGCACTGCAGCGGATATAGGAATGGCTGCGCTCAAAAGCGAGAAGCGCGCGTGGATGGCGTTCAAGTAAAGGGGGGTTAGCTGGATCGCGGTGTGCAGGTCTGTTGCGCGGTCATCATAGGAAACCTAGCAGGCTGTTGAAGAACTCCAGCGCGGCCGCGACGGCAAGAATTTTTTGCCTTTCCTGAGCAGAAGCCGGGCAAAGCGCGATGCGGGGCATCGGGCCAGACCGGCGACGCCCTCAGGACAAAAAATCCTGCCGTCCCATAGGGATGCGGCCGATTTCGGCTTCGGGTTCGTCGTGTCCCAGCCCCCGGTGCACCGCTACGCGAACTGGGCCTCTCCTGCCCGAGAGCACAAAATCGGCTTCGCATCGCGGCTCGCGGGAGTTCTTCAACAGCCTGCTAGCGCATTTTCAACAAAATGCCTGCCCCAGGCTTGATCCGGGTGTAGTCGCGGTTTTGTGCCCGAAAATGCGCCAATTCAAAATCTTGGAGCATCGGACCCAACAAAATCCGGCTCGGATTTTGCCCGCGATGCTCTAGGAGCAAGCCGATGCCTGAGCATATCCGGCGCGGCAACGCCGCCAAATCGAAAATCCGCGCTTGGCAGGTGCCAAGCCCAGTTGAAACGGCCAGAAACCGCACAATAAAAATCGAAAATTCCAGCAATCATTCCAAACTGCACAACCGCCCGAACAAAATCTACTCACATTAATAGACAAATGGAGGTGCCCATATTCAACCGCGTTGGTGTTCGCGGATTGCCAGGAAAGATGGGGCTTGTTGTAGAGAATGGTCGGAGTAGCTGGATTCGAACCAACGACCTCCACGTCCCGAACGTGGCGCTCTACCAGGCTGAGCTATACTCCGACGCGAGCGGGCGGATATAGCGGGCCTTGGAGCTGAGCGCAACGCGCATCTTCCCTCAGGCCACGCCACCCGCTTGCAAAGACCGCGCGGTCGCTGGCATGGCAAGCAAAAGGAAACGCGATGGCAAGAACACAGGATGCCGAGAGAAGCGCCGATGCGGGCCGGCCATGGTGGCACGGAGTGGTGATTTATCAAATCTATCCCCGGAGTTTCGCAGATACAACTGGTAATGGTATCGGGGATCTTCGCGGGATCACGGCGCGCCTTGAATATGTTGCGTCTCTCGGTGTGGATGCGGTTTGGTTATCGCCCTTCTTTACCTCCCCGATGCACGATTTTGGCTATGACGTTGCGGATTATCGCGATGTCGATCCCATGTTTGGCACGCTCGCGGATTTTGACGCCTTGCTTGCCCGCGCGCATAAGCTGGGCCTGCGCATCCTCGTGGATCTGGTGTTTTCGCATACCTCGCATCTGCATCCCTGGTTCATCGATAGCCAATCGAGCGCCGATGCCGCGCATGCGGATTGGTATGTTTGGGCCGATCCGCGGGCCGACGGCACCCCACCCAACAATTGGCTTTCCGTGTTTGGCGGGCCGGCATGGACGTGGAACGCCCGGCGAAGGCAATACTTTATGCACAATTTCCTGCCCGAGCAGCCGCAGCTCAATGTCCACAATCTAGCCGTGCAGGCGGCCTTGGTTGAAGTTCTGGGCTTTTGGCTCGATCGTGGCGTTGACGGCTTTCGCTTGGACGCGATCAATTACGCCATGCACAATCGTGCCCTTGCCGATAA
>JAKFWI010000058.1 GCA_021731965.1 Hyphomonadaceae bacterium
CGTCCATGTCTTCAAGGCTGCGGCGCTTCCTGCGAACACATCGAGGCAAAATCCCAGAAGCATGCCGCACACCAGCCCCGCCAGCGCTTGCGCAGCAATGCGCGCGGGGAGTTTCCACCGGCCTGAAATCAACACGATGCCCCAAATCGCGATGCCGGCCCCGATGATGGGGGCCAGGTGCAGCGTCAATTCCGCTACCTCCTGCGGAAGGCCCAATTGCGTCAGCCGGTCCAGCCCCTTCTGCGCCGGCCTCGCGGTTGCCGAAAGCAGCGCCATCAACGCCGCGCCAACCAGCCCCGAATTGCGCGCCAAGGAATTCGCAGGACCGCCCGTGCCATGCCCTTCAGGGCTGATCGCCTTCGCCATGCTCATGTTCCCCTCCCCAAAATCAAGACATTATCGATTTGCAGATTGAGTTGAACGCCAGTTTTTGCACTGACCTTGGCGATCAGGGCGGCCGGCCCGGCGCGCAGCGACAGATCCAAGGCCATCCCATGAGCGAGGGCCACACCGCCCCCGCCAAGCGCGCTCAGCGCGCACATCCATGCCAAGCCGGGGATCAGCTTGTTGGTCCACGAAGCCATTCGCATGAAAATCACCCTTGTCATTTAGACAAGTTTGTTTGTCTCACATCGTTAAGCGTCAGTCAAGCGAGCTTGTCAAAAAGACAAGCTCATTCCCCGGACCAGGCCGCGAAATGCTTGGACAGCTTGAGGCCCTGCCCGTGATAATTGGAGCCGCTCTGCCCATAAAGCCGCTCGGGCGGGCCGGTCATCGGCTCGAACACCAAGCGGCCCACGGGCTGGCCGTGCTCCAAGAAAAACGGCACATCGCGTGAACGCACCTCTAGCACCGCTTTGCCTTCATGGGGCGCGGCCCCAAAGCCAGGGTCAAAAAAGCCAGCGTAATGCGCGCGGAACTCACCCAATTCCGGGCGGATGGGGGCCATTTCGGCGGCTTCATCGGCGGGAATAGCGATGCTCTCCAGCGAGGCGAAGATGTAAAACTCTCCAGGATCGAGCACGAGACGCCCCGCGCTCGCGGTCAACGGTTCCCAGAACGCCTTGGGGGGGTAAGCGGCGATACGATCCAGATCGATCACGCCGCTATGACGTTTGGCGCGAAAGCCCACGGGCCCTTCTCGAGCCAGATCGATGGAGAATTCCGTGCTGCGCTTTTCCAGCAGCAGGCCACGGCGCAGGCGCAATTGCGAGAGGCGCGCGCCGGGCCGCACCAGGATGGAAAAGGTGCGCGGGCAGATTTCCGCCCAAAGCGGGCCGTGATAGCCGGCCGGCACATGATCGAACGCGTGCGCGTGATCCACGATCAAACGGGTAAAGACGTCGATGCGCCCCGTTGAGCTTTTGGGATTGGCTGCGCCGTGCACGTCGGCTGGCAACGCCGCGCTTTCCTGCAGCGGGATGAGGTAAACCCCGCCGGTTTCCAGGACCGCCCCCGGCCGCAAATCAAATCGGTGCATGACCAGGGAATCATCGAGGCGATCCTGAATGCGAAAACCCGCACCCGGCAAAAAGCTGGCTCGTAGACGGTAGGCCGTGTCACCCAAACGCAAATCTAGGCTGGCGGGCTGGATTTGATCGGGCGCCCACGGCGCAATACAGCGCATTTCTCCGCGCGCGATGGCGGCGGCGATTTCCGTGTCGGGCAACACCCCGTGCTTGGCCAATGGCGTGATCCCGCTTTTTTGGCGTGCCCGGCTCACGGCACGGCCGCAAACCCCTCAGGGCGCCCGCGCAGCAGCAAATTGGGCAATGCCTTTTCGGCGGGCGTGAATTGCAGCGAAACCGAATTGAGACAATAGCGCAGCCCTGAAGGCGCTGGCCCATCCTCAAACACATGCCCCTGGTGGCTATCGCAACGCCCGCAGCGAATTTCCACCCGCACCATGCCATAGCTGGTATCTTTGATTTCGCGCACATGCTCGCGGTCAAACGGATCGGTAAAGCTGGGCCAGCCGGTGCCGCTCTCGAATTTCTGCGCCGAGCGGAACAACGGCAAGCCGCACAGCCGGCAAGTGTAAACGCCTTTGGCTTTGTTGGCGAGCAGCCCGCCGCAGAAGGGTGCCTCCGTGCCATGGCGCAGCAGCACTTCGCGCTCCTCGCCGCTCAAGCCGGCCTCCAGGCGGGTGCGCTCGGTTGGGGTCAAGGGAGCCAGGCTGAAGCCAGCAGGCGAGCGCTTGGTGTTGAGAGGGGGGATCGAAGCGTTCAAGGCATGCTCCTGCGATACGGCGCTTTACTGCGATTCTTGCGCCAGCCATTCCAAATGATCAAAGCCCAGTAAATAAGCGGCGGTTTGCTGTTCCTGCGCCCCCATGCCGGACAAGAAACGCCGGGCCGCGGCATTGCTCATTCCCGCCGTGATCGTCACTTGTCTCGCGCCGATTTCCAAGGCCCGCGCCGCCGCCGCGGACAGCAATCCGCGCGCCACGCCAGATCCGCGCGCGCTATCATCCACGAACAAGGCGCTTAGCACCAAAGTAGGGCGGGCCTGGCGCATGTCAAAGCCGCGATGGGCGGCCGCGCAGCCAATGGGGGCATCACCAGCCAACGCGATCCAGGCATCAAACTTGGCGGGCGCGGAAAATGCGTGCAGCCGCACTTGCTCAACTTCGAACTCCCATTGCTCTACGCCGTCATCGCGCCGCGCATGGCCCAGCATGCGCGCGAGCGTCTCGGCATCGCGCAGCTGCGCGCGGCGCACACTATAGGCCACACTGTCCATTGGGCTGCTGGTCTCCTTAGGCTGACGCCGCAGTGAAACGCGCGTATCTCCCGAGCACAAGCGTTGGATTTTCCAGGTGGATCACTTTATGAAGCGCGCATGAAATGCGATAGCCCCTCTTCCCCGCGCATGACAGCACGCCGACGCGGCGCAGTAG
>JAKFWI010000229.1 GCA_021731965.1 Hyphomonadaceae bacterium
GGTCTGAGTTCAAGAATGCGGTGAACGTCTATACGCAGAAGGGCTATACGCCGGCCCATAAGCAGGCAACCGATGCGCTGCTGGGCGGTTTGTTTGATGCGTTTGTTGGCACCATCGCCGCCGACCGGGGCATGTCCGTAGAGGACGCGCGCCGGGTGATTTCCGGCACGCCCTATACCGCCAAGCAGGCGATGGAGCTAAAACTCGTTGATCAACTCGGCCGGCCCGAGGATGTTGAGCGCGCCGCGCTGAAGCGCGCGGGCAAAGGCGCGCAGACGATGGATATCATGAAGTATGATCGCGCCGATGAAGACAGCGGCCCGGTCATTGCTTTGGTCAGTGCCGAAGGGGCTATTGTCAGCGGCCCGGCTGAACCGAGCCTGTTCGGCAGCTCCGATATCAACAGCGATGCCGTCGCCGAGGCGCTTTCGCAGGCGGCTGATGATGAGGATGTCAAGGCGATTGTGTTCCGCGTCTCCAGCCCTGGCGGCTCGGCGGTGGCCTCCGATCAGATCGCGCATGCGGTGGCGTATGCCCGCGAAGCCGGCAAGCCCGTGGTGGTCTCCATGGGCCAATATGCGGCCTCTGGCGGGTATTACATTTCAGCGGGTGCCGATTCAATCGTGGCCCTGCCCACCACCATCACGGGTTCCATCGGCATTTTCGGGGGCAAATTCGTGCTCGGCGAGGCGATGGAGCGGTATCTGGGCCTGACCTCTGGCACCGTGACGGTTGGCTCGAATCTCATTGATTTGGGCAGTTCGGATCGGCCCTTCAGCAATGCCGAGCGCCAAGCCTTCGCGACCTGGATTGATCGTGGTTATGCCGATTTCAAGGGCAAAGTGGCCATTGGCCGCAAGTTGACGCCGGAGCGGGTTGAAGAGCTTGCCAAGGGCCGGGTGTGGACCGGGGTGCAAGCCAAGGAACGTGGCTTGGTGGATGAATTGGGCGGCTTTGATGTGGCTTTGGCCAAGGCCAAGGCCCTCGCTGGGCTAAAACCCGATGCCAAGATTTCCCTGCGCACCTTCCCAGGTGAGCGTAGCCCGGTTGAACAATTGCAGGAATTGTTCGGGGCCAGCTCGCAGGCGGCACAAGGCGCGATTCTGCTCGGCGCCATCGCGGGGGATGAAAAGCTCAGCCTGGCCCTGCACGCTGTGCAGGCGCGCAAGGCCCAAGCGGGGCTGCAAGCGCGTGAGGAGGTCGGCACCATCCGCTGAGCCCCTCGCCTCGCCTTGGATGAAAGCAACAGGCTGGGCGGCGACGCCCGGCCTGTTCGCGTTATGGGACGCGGACCGCCAAACCAGCAGCAGGAGAAGCGAGCGGCCGGCGCATGATGAGGGGAGACTATGGTGGACCCGAGCGGGATCGAACCGCTGACCTCCTCATTGCGAACGAGGCGCTCTCCCAGCTGAGCTACGGGCCCGGGAGGCGCGATCTAGGGGTGAAGCGCCCGGCGCGTCAAGGGTGATCATGCGCTACAAGGCGGGCGCGATGCAGCGCGAAGGGCTGGCGCGCCGCTGCTGAAGGGCAATGCCGGAACATGAAAACGGCACCGGTTGCCCAGTGCCGCCTCATTTCATGCTGGCGTTTGCCTTTGGCTTATTTCGCCGCGGGGATTCGCCCCAAGGAGGAATCATCGCCTTTGATCAGGTGATAGATTTCGCGCTTGACGGAGCCCGATTCCTGCGTCGGATCATCGAGATAGATTTCGAAGGATGGCCCCTCGCGCTCCAGGCGGCTGGCTTTGATCAGCGATTCGATCTGGTCATAGGTCGGAATGACGTTTTCTTCCGGGCCCATGTAGACGACCTTGATGGCGCGGCCAGACGGCGTTTGGCCGGCTTTCACGCCGAACAATTCTGGCGCTTCGCCGGAATAGGGCAGGCCTGCGCGGAATTCATAACGCCCGTCGGCCCAATTGGTCTCCACCGCGATCGGTGGGCCGGCCACGGTTAGTTTATTGGTTTCGATCGCGGTGCGCACCAAAGGCAGGCTTTGGCGCATGGCGTTTTTGATATTTTCCGCGGCCTGCTTGGTGGAGGCTTCGAGGAAAATGTAGGGCCGGGCCGCCACGTCTTCCACGGTGTATTGCAAGCCGGAGAAATCGAAGGTTGGCAAAGCGTTCAACTCGCCGGTGAGGGCGGTGAAGCCGGCATCGACTTTGGCTCCCAGCCCATCCTTGCCGCTGGCTGCATCCAGCCGGGCCAGCAGATCGCCGCCAAATTGGCGCGTGGCCGTCATCTTGACCGAGACGCCCGCCGGGCTGGGTGTCAAGGTGTAAACCAGCGACGCGCGCCCTTTGCCGAGGTTGAGATCGGAATCGATGCGCTCAGCCGTGATCTTTTGCACCGATTCCGTGACGCCTTCGGTGAACACGTGCTCGGGCGGGGTCGCGGCCAGCCAGGCCGCCACCGAGTGGGCGGGCCGCTCGATCACCGCTGTGCGCTCGACACTCACGCTTTTGGGCAACAACAAAAAGCCCGCCGCCCCAGCCGCTATCGCGAGCGCAACCAAGCCCAGCAAAATCCGCACGACCCATTTCATGAAATTCTCCCCTCAAGCTCGTACCGGCCCATGGCGGGCTACGCGACTGGTGTTACACCGAATTCACGGCAAAAACAGCCCCTCAGCGCGGGGCAGCCAAAACCAAGGGTTTGTTCGCGCCATGCCTTAAAAAGCACCGCCGGCCTCGGTTGCGCCCACCGCCTTTAGCGCAAAGGCATAGCTAAACGCGATCTCTTTTAGCGCCGCATAGCGCCCTGAGGCACCGGAATGCCCGCCATCCATGTTCATTTTCAACAGTATCGGGGCGTCAGCCTGGGTCTGGTCACGCAATCGGGCCACCCATTTTGCCGGCTCCCAGTAGGTGACGCGCGGATCGGAGATCCCGCCG
>JAKFWI010000146.1 GCA_021731965.1 Hyphomonadaceae bacterium
GCGGTTTTGTGCGTGGCCATGCCTAGCGGGCTGGCGCAGACCGCCTCGCTGCACATGACGCTCCTGGCCGCGGATTCCGACAGGCCCCGCGAATTGGTGCTTCCGCGCGACAAAGCCGCCGTGATCGATCTGCCCGGCCAGGCCGCGGATGTGGTCCTGTCCAACCCCGAAATCGTCGATGCGGTGGTGCGCAGCGCCAACCGCGTCTATCTGATCGGCAAGAAAATTGGGCAAACCAACGCCTTTTTCTTTGACAATCAGGGCCGCCCGATTGGTCATCTGGAAGTGCGCGTTGAGCCCGATGCCGAGGCGCTGAACGCCATGATCAGCAAGATCGTGCCGCAAGCGCGCGTCAAGGCCGAGGCCCTGGCGGGCTCGATCATTTTGACGGGCACGGCCCCCTCCGCAGCCGATGCCGATCGCGTGCTGCAATTGGCCAAGCAATTGCTCAATGGGGCACAAGCGCAAGGCAATGGTGGCGGCGCAACCTCTTCAAGTGCGAGCGGCACTTATACCGGCAATATTATCAATTCCATTCTGGTTGAGGGCGAAGAGCAGGTCCTGATCAAGGTCCGGGTGATCGAACTGAGCCGCAACATCGTCAAGCAGCTTGGCATCAATGTTGATCTGGAAAACATCATTAACCGCGTGATCTCGGAAGATACGTTCGTCAATTTGGCGACGGCCAATGGCTTTTCCATCGCCGGCCAGCTGTTGGGCGGCTTGACGGCCACCGGCGGCGTCATTCGCGATGGCACAGTGCCGGTGACGCCGGCTGGATCGGGGCAGACGCCCGCCGATCCCACCAACCAAACCGTGGCTGCGACCGTGCGGGCCTTCGAGCGCGCAGGCCTGGCCCGTACCCTGGCCGAGCCCAATCTCACGGCGATTTCCGGCGAATCCGCCAAATTCCTGGCGGGCGGCGAATTCCCGGTGCCGGTCGCGGCAGATAATGGCCAGATCGCCATCGCCTTCCGCGAGTTCGGCATCGGGCTGGCGGTTACGCCCTTGGTGCTATCGGGCGGGCGGATTTCGTTGAAAATCGCCACCGAGGTCAGCGATCTCTCGCAATCTGGGGCCATCACGCTGCAGGGCATTTCCATCCCGGCGTTGAGCGTGCGGCGGGCAGAAACCACGGTGGAGATGCCCTCGGGCTCGGCCATGGTGATTGCGGGCCTGATCCAGGAATCCACGCGCCAGGCCATTGAAGGCGTTCCGGGCGTCAAGGATTTGCCGGTGCTGGGTGCCGCTTTCCGCTCACGGGATTTCGTCAACAGCGACACGGAGATCGTCATCATCGTGACGCCGTATTTGGTCAAGCCGGTCAATCCCAAAGATCTCAAAACTCCGCTCGATGGCTATCGCAATGCCTCGGATGCCGGGGGCTTTTTCCGGCAACGGCTCAACGCGGTCTACAAGTCCCCCAGCGGCGACGCCGGCGGCAAAGCATTGGAGGGGCCGCAAGGCCATGTCATCCCATGAACCATTCCATTTCGCGTATTCCTGTCCTTGCGCTGGCCGCGGCACTTGGTGCCTGCGCAAGCAAGGCCGCCGTGCTCGACGGCCGATCCGCCGCCTCACAGGTCGAAGCCCATGTCATTGACGTCCGTGAGGGCGACGAGCGATTGGTTTTGAATGTCACGGCACTCGCGCCCGATTCTGCGCAAAACACGCAGATCGATGCGTTTGGCCGGCTGTATCGCAGCATCGGTCACGGCCCGTTGATCATCAAGGCCCCGAACACGTCCGCTGCGGCCAAAGGCTTCGCCGCGCAGGTGCGTGCGCAACTCGTCGAGGGGGGCGTCACTTTTGCCGCTTTGGGCGTTGGCGATTATGAGGGTAGCGAGGCCGATCCAGTGATCGTCAGCTTTACACGCTATATCGCCACACCGCCCGAATGCCGCCCTGTCTCGTCTTACGATCTTGCGGCGCGACCCAACAACAATGCCTATGAGGGCTTTGGCTGCTCCGACCGTGTCAATCTGGCGGCCATGATCGCTGATCCCGCCGATTTACTTGAGCCGCGCGCAGGCGACGCGACCGGGCGCGACAGCGCACGGCGCGAAGTCATCTTCGACAAATTCCGCAGGGGTGAGCCCTCGCACGCCATCCGCTCCACCTCCGAGGAAGTCGGCGTGCAAGAGCTTGGTAGCAATTAAGGCGCAATCCATGGTAAAAATCAGCAATACCGGTTGGCCACAGGAAAGCGACTTGGCGCGCGATAGCGTGCTAGAGCCGGTCAGCTTTGATCTTGGTGCGGAACATCCAGATCCCTACCGCGACGATGCCGCGCCTGGCGGCGGTGATCCGCTGTTCAGCCTGGGCGAGCCCGGCGGCGGCGCTGGCGGCGAATTTTACACACCCGCGCAAGCTGTTGTGGAGGCCGCAGTGCCGCGGATCGGCATTGACGCTTTCTGCGACCGGCCCGAAATCCTCGAGGCGCTGGCCCAGGCCGGCAAGGATCGCCGCTTGGCCAAGGCCATGCTGCATCTGGAACCCGGCGGCGTCACGGCGGCCATGGAGCGGCTTAGTGTTCAGGCCAGCCCCAATCTGCTCATCCTCGATATCAAGGCCGATCCCGCCAGTGTGCTGCGCGATCTGGACCGGCTTGCCCCCATGGTGGACCCATCGACCAAAGTTATCGTGGTAGGCGGTGCCAATGATATTGCGCTCTACCGCGAATTGATGCGGCGCGGCATTAGCGAATATCTGGTCTCACCGGTGCGGCCGCTGCAATTCATTGAATCCATCGCCAACCTCTTTGTCGATCCGGAGCGCCCGTTCACCGGGCGTGCTTTCGCCGTGGCCGGGGTGCGCGGCGGGGTTGGCGCCTCAACGATCGCGCACAACATCGCCTATGCCTTTGCGGAGCGGCTCAACACCAACAC
>JAKFWI010000085.1 GCA_021731965.1 Hyphomonadaceae bacterium
TCGCCATGTCAAAAGGCGAAGATGATCGCCCAAAGTGAAGATACTCTGCCAGATTACGTAGTCAAGAGCACAAATTAAGAAAGGCACAGAGATTGCAGTTATTCACTCTTGCGCTTCTTGATCGGCCTTGGCGGGGACCAGGAAGTGTCCATGCAAAGCCGCGATCGGCTCTCCCGCCTGCTGCTGCCAGGCTTCCACCCGGGCGTTGATGACGCGCCGGCCCAGCTTGGCGATGCGGGCCCGCGCGAAGGTGTCCATCGGCCGGCCAGAGCGCAGATAATCAATGCCGATATCGATGGTTTTGGGCAGGCATGGCTCCTTGAGCGCCACGGCGATTTGCGCCATCGCCGCCAATTCCATGAAGGCTCCGATCACCCCGCCATGCAAAGCCGGCAGCAAGGGATTGCCGATTAGGCTCTGTTGGAAGGGTAAGATCAGCGTCAACTCATCGCCGTGCAGCTCGGCGCGCACGCCCAGGAACGCAGCATAAGGGATGGTGGCCAACAAGGCGTCTAGCCGCGCGCCATCCAAGGGGCCGGCCTCGCTCATGGCTGGGCCTGCAGATTCTGGCCGGGCTTGCGGCCCAGATTGAGCATGAAAGTGGCGGCGGCATGGGCGACGGGATCTTCGATATCCTCCTCGAAGGCCAAAGCCCGCACGAAGGCGATGGAGCGCGTCAGTTTATAGCAATGCGCCATGGCCAGCACATCGCGGCGGGGTGCGGCCGGGCGCATGTAATCGATGCGTAAATCCAGGGTGGCGGTGCCGGTGGATTGGGCGAGGCGCGTGTGCACCGCAAAGCCGCATAGGCTATCGAGCAGGGTGGTGACGACACCGCCTGCAATAATGCCGGCCTGGCCATCGCCCGCCAATTCCTCGCGGAAGGGGGCGATGCCCCACATCTTGCCGTGCTCCACAGCCGTGATGCGCAAGCCGAGCGCGCGGGCGTGCGGCACGGCATCCAGCATTTGCGGTGCCAGCGTTTTCAGGCGCTCCAGATAGGCGGGATCGATGGCATCATCTGGGGGCATGGGCTGCATTTCCGGGAAAGCTGGCTGAGCAGGAAGTGGCCCCGCGCGCAGATTTGCTAATCGGTGCCAAGCCCCCCGCCAAAACACAAAACTGTTTAGCCCGCGCCCACGGCGTCCAGCAAAGCCTCATCCCGATCGCGGCCGGGATTGGCGGTGGTGAGGAGGCGCGCGCCCACAAAGATGGAATTGGCCCCGGCCAACAGGCACAAGGCCTGCAATTCCTGGCTCATGCTTTCGCGCCCGGCCGCGATCCGCACGACGGAGCGCGGAAAAATAATGCGCGCCGCCGCGATCCAGCGCACGAAATCGAGGCCGTCCAGCCGAGCCGAGCCGCCCAAGGGCGTGCCCTCGATGCCAACCAAATGGTTGATCGGCACGCTTTCGGGATGGGGCGAAAGCGCGGCCAATTGCACCAGGAGATCGGCGCGATCCTCGGCGCGTTCGCCCATGCCCAAGATTCCGCCGCTGCACACGGCAACGCCCGCGCGGCGCACCTGCGCCAGCGTATCGAGGCGATCCTGGTAGGAGCGGGTGGTAACGACCTGGGGATAATATTCCGGGCCCGTATCGAGATTGTGGTTGTAATAATCGAGGCCTGCCGCGGCCAGTTTTTCGGCTTGGCCCTCATGCAGCATGCCAAGCGTGACGCAGGTTTCCAGGCCCATGGCCTTGACCCCGGAAATCATGGCGCACACGGCCTCCATGTCCCGCTCCCGCAGATCGCGCCAGGCCGCGCCCATGCAAAAGCGCTCAGCTCCGCCGGCCTTGGCGGCGCTTGCGGCGCTGAGCACGGCGTCCAATTCCATCAATTTGCTGGCCTTGAGGCCGGTTTCAAAGGCGGAGGATTGGCTGCAATAGCCGCAATTTTCGGCGCAGCCGCCTGTCTTGATGTTCAGCAACTGGGCGCGCTGCACGGCGTTGGGATCATGATGGGCCCGCAGCGCCCCTTGCGCCTCATAGATCAAATCAGCAAGCGGGCGCGCATGCAGCGCCAGCACGTCTTCGCGCGTCCAGTCAAAGCGGGGTTCGTACATGCTGCCTCCGAATTCCATTTAGGGCTAAGCGGCCGCAGCGCGCAGCGCAAGGGGCGATCCGCGCTCAGGGGAAAAGGCTTGCCGCGCCGTGCTTTGTTCTCTTTGATCGCGCAGAGTTCCGCCCGCGCGGCGGCAAGCAAGTGGAGCGATGCATGCGGGCGATGTGGGCGGGAATAGGCGTTTTGGCGGCCACGGCTTTGACCGGCCAGGCGGGCGCACAAGAGCGGGTTTTTGACCGGCCCTATTTCGTGGACAAGCCGGTCATCGAGGCCATCGGCCGGGCCTGGATCGAGGAACCGTCCAATCGCGCCAGTTTCAGCGTCTCCTTCGTGGAGCAGGGCAAGGATGCCGATGCGGTTTCGGCCCGGGCTGTCGATCGGGCCCGCTTGGGCGTGCAGGCATTGCGCACCAAGGCTTCCGTGGCGATCGCCCGGGTACAGAGCAATCTTTCCGTGCAGGCGCTCTATGAGCAATACCGTGATGGCGATGGCAACAAGCGCGACAATGAGCGGGAAGACAAGGTCTCCAGCTATGTGGCCCGCACCACGTTGACGGTGACCATGTTGGAACTTGCAAAGCTGGGGGAGGCGCGCGCCGCCGTGCTGGCTTTGAAGCCGGAAGAGGCGGGCAGCGTCAATTTCGAACTGGTGCCCACCTCCGAATTGCAGCGCAAGGTCTATCAGGCGGCGGTGGAGGATGGGGCCAAGCGCGCCAAGGCCAGCGCGGCAGCGGCCGGCGTGGTGGTGGGGCCGGTTTTGGCCATCCAGGAGGGGCAGGGGCCGTGCCTTGGCCAATGGCGCTAT
>JAKFWI010000205.1 GCA_021731965.1 Hyphomonadaceae bacterium
TAACCGTGTGGTTGGAATAATCGGCGCCAAAATTTGCCGGTGCGCCATTCGACAAGCGTGAAACACCTGTTTGGCCGCGGAATTCCGGATCAACCACACCAAGATAGCGATAGCCGATGTCGATCGCGAAAGCCCGCGAGAGCTTAAACGCCACCCCGGCCAAGCCCTGGTAAGAGAAAGAGCCATCGCCATCATTGAAACGCTGGAACGGCGCAGTGCCCAAGGCGCTCGAGGCGCTGGCATTCAGCGCGGTGTAGCCAAGGCCGGCACCAACATAAGGCGAAACCACGCCATCCGTGTTGATATCGAACAAGCCGTTCACATGGCCGGACCAGGCATGAATATCACCATCGGTAAATCGCGCATCCGTATCGATGCGATTAAACCGGTGCGCCCCTTCGGCTTCCAGCCGGAAGCCACCGAAATCATAACCAAAGCCGAGATGCTCACTGAGATTGGCATCAAAATCGCCACGCCCATTCAGGCGCTGGCCTGGGGCGGGGATCGACGGGCCGATCGCCTGCAGATTACCTTCGATGCCCGTATAGCCCACATCCGCCCGGACATAGAAACCTTGCGCCTGAGCACCGGTGGTAGACGCAAAGAGCGCGGCCGCAAGAGTAGCGACGCCCGGAAGCAGCTTTTTCATAACCCGTCCCTTGGTTTATGTTCCAAAAAATACTGGGCATCCCCGCGGAGCCCAGGTTCAGGAGCCTGATAAACCTCTTACAGCCAAAAGCGAGCCACTTGGGCGGGAGGTGCGCTTCCCTCCGGTTTTTTAGCGCTGGGTGTTGCTCTCGTGCCGCAGCACATGCCAGCATCAAGCGTGGGCAGCCGCGTGCATGGAATTTTCTAGCAGACTGCCGGACTGAGGGGCAAATCAGTGTCGCATCAGGCATTCACCAATGGGGTGAGTTGCGCTAAGCCAGCATCGCTGCCCTGAGAGAGATGATCGCGGCACCGGGAAATCGAGCATGCACGCGCCCTTGCCGCAGGTGAACCCAAAAGACAGCCAAATTTCGCGCAGGGTCCGCGTTTTTGCTGAAGAGACGCTGCGCTTGGCGCGCCGCGCGGGGGCCATCATCAGAACCGGTTTTGCGCGGGTGTGGATCGGCTTGGCACCAATGCGCGCCGGGCTCGTCAAGCTGACCATGGCAGGTGAGCCGCCAAAGCGGCGCATGCGCCCCACCGCCTTCTGGTTATTTTCCGCGGCCGTGTGCGGGGCCACGGCCTTAAGCACGGCGGGGCTAGGCGGGGCGATTACGCTGGGACTTGATCCTTTACGAAACTTTTCCACCCCCATCGGGGCTGGAGCCATCGCCAACTTCGCACTCAGCCCGCAAATACAAGCGGTACACCAAAACAATTTGAGGCGCCGCGCGGCGCTTCAAGGCTTGTCCGCGCGTGCCGAAGCCCTCAACCGCCCCCAGGCGGAGCTGGATATTCTGAGCGACGCGCGGGCAAATCTGGAGCAAATGGGCAAGCGTCAGCAAGATTTGGCGCGGGAAAGATCATCTGTTCAGCGCCGCAAGGATGAGATCAACGCCCTCGATGCTCAAATGGAAAGCGGCGCACTCGTAAGTATTCAGCGCTTTGCTGTCTTGCTGGCACAGGGGCTGCGCAAGCAAATCCAAACAGATGCCGCACTGGCCGCTCAATTGCGCGAAGATGGCTGGCTGGGCGATCTCAGCTCTACCATTGGCACACTGCGGCTGGCCAATGCGCCTTTGGCCCACCTGGAACAACAGCTGCCCACGGCACAAAGCACCGACCAGGCCGCCGCCATCGCCAACCGCATCGCAGATATCGGCGCAGCGATTGCCCGTTTCCGCGCCCCCATCCCCCAAGCAATAGATGCCCTGCAGGCGCGCACCGATTTCGTCACCCTCATCAGCGGCATCCAGGTCCAGCTTCGGCAATTGCAGGAACAAGCCAGTGATCGGCCCTGGATATTCGCCTCCTCCGAACGCAAGCAGACTTGGCGCGAAGCCGTTGCACGGCTCGAAATGCTGCAGCCTTTGCTGGATGAATTGAATAACCTCGAAAGCGTGGCGCTAAACAGCACCCGCCCCGAGGCCATCCGCGCCGCTTTGTTGCGCGCAACCCAGATCAAGCAATCACTGGAAAGCGGGCTCACCGCCGCGATGCCGGAAGCCGGCGTGCCTAGCGGGCCTAGCCAAGCTGTGGTTGAGGCCCGCAAACGGACCCAGCAATGGGCGGCTACGGCGGAATCCAGTTATCGCGATGCGTATGAACGGGTTGGCGCGCGCCTATCTGAGCCTGTACGCCGGCGGCGAGATCGTGACCGCAACCGATTGGATGAACTTCGCGAAGGCATGCGCCGCCTTTATGATCTAACCGTGCGGATTAGCGCCGCGGACCGTGCCGCACAGGCCGCGGACAGCGAAAGCGCGGTGTTGCAGTCAGCCACCGAAGCGGCCAGCCTAAACCAAGCCCACAGCCAGATTTTGGCACAAATTAATCGGACCGAGCGCGATCTAGCACGTTAAGCCAACTTGGATGGCCGGGCTTAGCCGAACAGGCGATCGATATCATCCTGGCCGGCCGGCCCATCCATGCTGAACAGCGCATCGATGGAATCCTGCGGCGTGGAAGGCCCATCCACAGCCGGGCCATTGAGCAGCAATTCACGCCGGCGGATGTCTTCGGCCGTTTCTGGGATCGGCGCGTCCTTCACGCCCATGACATGGGTGAAGCGGGCCATCCGCTCTTCGATGTGCTTGAGGCCGTCGCAAATTTTGCGCACTCGCTGGCCGGTCAGATCTTGGAAAGAGCAGGATTGGAAGATTTCCATCACATGGTCTTCGACCTGGGCGCGATAG
>JAKFWI010000156.1 GCA_021731965.1 Hyphomonadaceae bacterium
CAAAACCGAATGGGCGATCGTGGCGCTGGCTTACAACTGCCGAAGGATGGTCGCGCTCAGAACGGCCTGAGCCGCCGCCTTGAAGCCCAAACACACTCATCATGACGCCAGCCCGACAGCCTGCTAGCGCATTTTCAACAAAACGCCTGCCCCGGACTTGATCTTGGGTGTAGTCGCGGTTTTGTGCCCGAAAATGCGCCAGATTCAAAATCTTGGAGCGTCGGATCCAACAAAATCTTGCTCGGATTTAGCCTGCGATGCTTCAGCAGCCTGCTAGGCCGTGTCGATATCGATCAATTCGCCCAACATTGTTATCATGTGTCAATGCGCAGTAAAGTTAATGACAAAGTAACGAAATTGTTTTGCCAAACATGCTTTTCTTTTGTTATGCATGTCGTCAATTAACTCAATGTCAAGCATGTGCCGTCAATCCTGTTTGCAAGGAGCTCCAAATAGAGCGCTCCAGGTGGGGTGTTTTCCACCCTTTGGGTAATTAGGAGACGGTTATGGCTTACGCAGATTCAGCACTTCTCACGGGACCCATAGCGGGTGAGCAGCTTTACCGCATGGGCTTGGTGCATTCCACCGGGCAAGGCGCGCCACTTGATTTGGTGCAAGCGCATATGTGGTTCAACCTCGCGGCGATCCGCGGCTTTGACGCGGCGAAGATTTGCCGCAAGGAATTGGCTGAGCAAATGACCTCCAGCCAGGTGGCCCAAGCACAACGTGCCGCGCGCGAATGGATGCAGAGCCACTAGTCCGCTGCCTAGCAGGCTGCTAGAGCTTTTTCAAAGAAATCGAAGTCGATTTCTGATTCGAAAAATGCTCTAATTCAATACCTTAGAGCGCATTCGCACAGAAAACCGCAAATCCACTTTTCCTCAATGCGCTCTAGGCGCCTGCAAGCCCTCGGCGACGTGCTGCTTATGTTTGCCGGCAAGGGGGCGGTTTTGCGTCCTTTTGTCTGGCTTGAGGGGCAGGAAGCTTATGTTTAGCCCGTAGACTTCCCAAAGTCCGGTGGGCGTAAAGATATAGACGGGCCGGTGCACAACCAGGCTCTCAAAGACATGGATTTCTTTGGCCGTGTCACTTTAGTGAGCATTGGGACCGAAAACCGCAACTCCGCTTTTCCTGAATAAGCGATGGCGCGCAATTTTACGCCGGGCGCGGGCTTGACACGAGCCGGCTTTAGAACAAAACATGAATACATGGAATGAGCAGGCGCGGGCGAATCGGTAGAGTGTTTGCGCTTGGTGGAATCGCCCCAGATGGGCGGGCCTGATGGGCCGCCCCGATGGGCAGGTCCTGGGCGATGAATGGGGGTCGTGGCATGGCGGCGGGCAGTTTTGTGCATCTAAGGACGCGCTCAGCTTATTCGCAGCTGGAAAGCACGCTGCACGTAAAGGATTTGGCCAAGCTGTGTCTGGCCAATGACATGCCGGCTCTGGCGCTTACCGATCGCGATAACCTGTTCGGCGCGCTCGAATTTTCTGAGGTGTTCGCCGAGAAAGGGCTGCAGCCCATCGTCGGCTGTTTGCTGATGGTCCAGCACGCAGAGGGGCGCGCGGGGCTGGCTTTGCTGGCGAAAGATGAGGCCGGCTACGCCAATCTGATGCGTTTATCGACCAAAGCCTATCTGGATGTCGGCCCGGCGGACGCCCCCCACATCACATGGGAGGCATTGGCGGCGCACGCGCAGGGCCTCATCGCGCTGAGCGGCGGCTTTGGCGGGCTGCTCGATAGCTTGATCCGTGAGGAGCGCCCGCAGCTGGCGCGCGCCCTGGCGGAGCAGTTGGCCGCTTTGTTCCCCGAGCATTTCTATGTGGAAATGCAGCGCGTGGATCGCGCTGATGAAGCCTTGGTCGAAGAAGCGTTGCTGGATATCGCTTATGATCTCGGTCTGCCTCTGGTGGCCAGCAATGATGTGTGCTTTGCCAATCGTGCGCAGCATCGCGCGCATGATGCATTGACCTGCATCGCTGCTGGCACGTATTTGGGGGCGGAGGATCGTCAGCGCACGCCGCAAGAAATGTATTTCAAAAGCGCCGCAGAAATGCGTGCATTGTTTGCCGATCTGCCGGAGGCGGTGGAAAATGCTTTGGCCATCCCGCGCCGCATCAGTTTTCGCCCTGTCACGCGCGCGCCGATCCTGCCGCGCTTTAGCACCGATGAGGGCCCGGGTGAGCCCGCGGAGCTAGCCGCCCAGGCCCGAGAAGGGCTGCGTGCGCGGCTGCGCGTCTTGGGGGCCCGCGCTGCGGCACCAGAGGATGTCTATTGGCAGCGGCTTGAGTTCGAGCTCAGCGTCATTGGGCAGATGGGCTTTCCCGGGTATTTTCTGATCGTGGCCGATTTCATCAAATGGGCCAAGCAGCAAGGCATCCCGGTGGGACCGGGGCGGGGCTCGGGGGCAGGGTCATTGGTGGCTTATGCATTGACCATCACCGATCTCGATCCGCTGCGGTTCGGCTTGCTGTTTGAGCGGTTTTTGAACCCGGAGCGGGTGTCCATGCCCGATTTCGATATCGATTTCTGCCAGGATCGGCGCGGCGAGGTGATCGAATACGTCAAGCAGCGCTATGGCGCGGATCGCGTGGCGCAGATCATCACTTTCGGCACGCTGCAGGCGCGCGCCGTGCTGCGCGATGTCGGGCGGGTCATGCAGATGCATTATGGGCAGGTGGATCGCTTGGCCAAGCTGGTGCCGGCCAATCCGGCCAATCCGGTGACGCTGCGCCAAGCCATCGAGATGGAGCCTCTGCTGCAGGAGGCGCGCGCGCAGGAGCAGGAGGTGCGCGATCTGCTCGAC
>JAKFWI010000241.1 GCA_021731965.1 Hyphomonadaceae bacterium
GCAGGCCATGAATACGGGCCATGATGGCTCGATGGGCACCTTGCACGCTAACACCCCGCGCGAGGCGCTTTCGCGTCTGGAATCCATGATCACCATGGGCGGCTTCAAGCTCCCGTCCAAAACCCTGCGCGAGATTATCGTCGGCTCGATCGATGTAATCATCCAAGCGGCGCGGCTGCGCGATGGCTCACGGCGCATCACGCATGTCACGGAGGTCATGGGCCTCGAAGGGGAAGTCATCGTTACGCAGGATTTGCTGACCTACGAAATCCAGGGCGAGGACCAAAACGGGCGCATCATCGGCTTTCATCGCGGGGCCGGCATTGGGCGGCCCAGATTCTGGGAAAGAGCGCGCTATTTTGGCTTGGATAAGGAATTGGCCCAGGCATTGGACGAATCGGATCGCGGCTGATGGACCCCACTTTGATCATCTCTGCCTTGGTATTCGCCGCTTTGGCAGCGCTGGGGCTCACTATGTTCGGTGGTGCCGGCAAGCCCAATTCCAAGCGGATGAAAACCGTCAAGCAAGGCAAGGTGCAGCGCGCGCCAACCCAATCGCAGACCCAAAGCAAGCGCCTCAAGCAGGCCAACAATGATGCCCTTAAAGAACTTTCCGCACGCGAAAAGCAGCAGCGCAAATCCCGGGTGACGATCCGCGGCCGCCTCGATCAAGCCGGCTTGGCCGTGCCGGATATCGCGTTTTGGCTGCTGTCGATCGGGCTTGGCGTCGCACTTGGCCTGATGGTTTTTGCTACGCAAAGATCCCCTTGGCTGGCGCTGATGTCGGCAATTGGTGGGGGCATCGGGCTGCCGCGCTGGGTTTTGGGTGCCATGATCAAGGGCAGGCAAAAGAAGTTTATCGAACAATTGGCGGATGCCATCGAAATCATCGTCCGCGGCGTCAAATCAGGCTTACCGCTTAATCAATGCTTGCAGATCATTGCCAAGGACGGCGCATCCCCGGTGCGTGAAGAGTTCAAGCGCCTGGTCGATAACCAAGCCATGGGCGCGCCGATGGAGCAGTTGCTGCAGCGCTTTTTCGATCGCATGCCGTTGCCGGAAGTCAACTTCTTCAACACCGTTATCCTTATCCAGCAAAAAACCGGCGGCAATCTTTCTGAAGCGCTCGGGAATTTGTCCGCCGTGCTGCGCTCGCGCAAGCTGATGCGCGAAAAGATCAAGGCGCTGAGCTCTGAGGCCCAGGCGTCAGCGATGATTATCGGCTCCCTCCCGCCTTTGGTGGGCGGCGCGGTATACGTGCTGCAGCCGCAATACATCTCTTTGCTGTTCACCCATCCGAGCGGCCAGTTTGCCCTGGCCTGCGCCGGGGTTTGGATGGGACTGGGCATTTTGGCCATGCGGCAAATGATCAACTTCAAATTCTGAGGCCTAAATGTTCGCGCTGCTCGAACCTGCCAATTTGATCGGAACGATTGCGGGCGTCGCCTGCTTCGCCACGGTGGTGACGCTTGCCAAGCCGCTGCTTGCGGGTGATCGCCTCGTTGGGCGGCTCAAGAGCGTATCGAACAAACGCGAGGAATTGCGCCGCAAGAGCCGCAAGGAATTAGAAAAACCCACCAATCTGCGCCAAGAAGCCAAAGGCGTATTGCCCAAAATCGTGGCGCAGCTCAATTTGCGCCAATTGCTGGAAGACTCCAGCCTGCAAAGTAAATTGATGCAAGCGGGCCTGCGCGGCCCCATGCCCACCAACATCTTCTACTTTTGCCGTTTGGCTTTACCCATTCTGTTTGGCATAGCGGTGTTTGCTTATTTGCAATTGCCGCATATCAGCGCCAGCATTGATAAACGCTGGCATTTGATGATCATCGCGGCCGCCACGGCCGCCGGCTTTTACGGGCCGAACGTCTACCTCACCAATCTGATCGCCAAACGCCAGGCTTCCATCATGCGCGCCTTTCCCGATGCGCTGGATATGATGCTGATTTGCGTCGAGGCGGGCATGTCCATGGAATTGGCATTGCTGCGCGTATCGCAAGAGATCGGCTCCGCTTCCGTGGAATTGGCCGAGGAGCTTTCGCTCACCACCGCCGAGCTGGCATACCTCGCCGATCGACGGATGGCCTATGAGAATTTGGGCAAGCGCACCAACCATCCGGGCGTCAAATCGGTGGCCATGGCCCTGACGCAGGCGGAAAAATACGGCACGCCCGTCGGCCAGGCGCTGCGCATCATGGCCAAGGAAAACCGCGAGCTGCGCCTTTCCGCGGCCGAGAAAAAGGCAGCTGCTTTGCCAGCGCAGCTTACCGTGCCGATGATCGTGTTCTTCTTGCCCGTCTTGTTTGTGGTGATCCTAGGCCCGGCCTCCATCCAGATCAGCGAGCAGTTCAGCAAGTAATTTCGCACCTTCGCGGGATGAAAATCTTGCCGCTATGCGTTAACCTTCATGGACGGAGGTATCGCGCATGAGCCAGGCATTTGAGGGGGCGATCGCCGCCAATCGGTTCGGGCTTGGTGCGCGCCCCGGGGATCTTGCGCTGATCGGCACCGGGGGGCGCGATTGGTTGCTCATGCAGCTGCGCGATCCTGGGCAATTTCGTTTCACCGCACCGGGCCTGCCCGACACGCGCACAGCCAGCGCAGCGCTTGGTGCCTATCTCCTGGCCATCTCTGAGCGCCGCGCGCAAAAGCAGGACCCCACCGCACAGCCGGCGCAGGCTGAGCCGCTGCTTGCGGCCCGGCCCTTGGCGGCCCTGACGCAAATCGCTGTGCGCGAAGGGGCAGCGCGCGTCAATCATGGGCTGACCACCCCTGCCCCGTTCGCCGAGCGGCTGGC
>JAKFWI010000042.1 GCA_021731965.1 Hyphomonadaceae bacterium
AAACTACATCGACGTCGCGCAGCGCACGCAGCGCCTTGATGCTTTAACGTCTGCGACGCAGGAAACGGTCGCTGAACTGGGTTTTGATTACTTCGCCATCCTGCATCATCTCGATTTGGAGATTGAGGCCGCGGGCCTGGTTCGGTTCAGCAATTATCCGGCCGAATTCGTTTCTCACCAAAAGCTCCATCGCTATTTTGCCGATGATCCCGTGTTGATCGCGGCCCAAAGGCTGGCACGCGGCTTTTACTGGTCCGAAGTGCCGGCGCTGATTGAATTGTCGGATCGCCAAGAGGCGATCATCGCGCTTGGTGCGCGCTTAGGCTTGGGGGAAGGCTACACCGTACCGGTGCATGTCCCGGGCGAATTCGCTGGCTCGTGCTCGTTTGGCGTGCGGGCGGGCAGAGCGATCAATCGGGAGGCCACCCCCTGGCTGCATTATCTCGGCAGCTTTGCCTTCGAGGCCGCGCGCCGTATCACAAGGGGCACGCAGCGCGGAAATCGGCGCGGCTTAAAACTTTCGGAGCGTCAGCGCGATTGCGTCGTGCTGCTGGCCAAAGGCGCAACAGCGCGCCAAACCGCCACGCGGCTCGGCATCAAGCAAGATACCGTGCAAAAGCATATCGGCGAAGCCAAGGCCCGATGCGGGGTGCGCTCCACCACCCAATTGGTGGTCCGGAGCTTGTTCGATGGAGCGATCACCTTTCATGATCTGCTCGAGGCAAAAATCCACTAATCCCCCTAAATTTCGGAATGGTTGGGTGCGCGCGCTTCGGTGATCCTTCGGGCGTCACGGAGGTCTGCCATGGTAATAGTGATCGATGCTCAAAGCGCGGAGCGCCATAACGCTGTGCTGCGTGACATGCACCGCGAGCGCCGCAAGGTTTTTGTGGATGCCTTGAAGTGGCGTTTGCCGCTGACAGCGGACGGCTTGGAAATTGATCAGTTCGATACCGATCAAGCGACCTATCTGGTTTGCGTCGATCCCGAGACCGGCGATCATCTGAGTTCTGTCCGGCTTTTGCCGTCCTTGGCGGGCCACGTTCTGGGCGACATCTTTGATGGCCTGTGCGATGGGGGCGCGCCGCGCGCCGCAGATGTTTGGGAGATTTCGCGCTTTTGTACCTCGCCGAGTTTGACGCGGGAGCGCGCCAAATGGGCCCGCCGGCGCGTGACGGTGGCGATGCTGGAATATGCGCTGCTCAACGACATTCGCATGTTCAGCTGTGTGATCAGCCTGTCGTGGCTACCGACCTTTTTGGCCCCCGGCTGGCGCTGCGAGCCGCTTGGCGGCCCGCAAAACCATGAAGGCGATATGATCGGCGCTTTCGGCATTCATGTCACGCCTGCGGTGCTGCAGCTCTATCGGCTAAATTATGATGTTCCAGAGCCCGTCCTCACGCTTGCCAACCGGCGCGCGGCTTAACCCGTCTTTTTCACGATAGCCTTGATCGTCACGGAGGCGGATGTGTTGAATTGTCAGGAGTGGCGCGCAGAGCGCAGCGGGGCTGCGGTCGAGCGACCCAACGAAACAAGCTGGCGCAGCCGCCCCGCCCGCAGGGTCGCGTTTGCGCGCGCCGACCGGTTCGTCGGCCGGCTCAACCGTATGACACCATACGCTTTTCGCCGTCCTCCGGCCAGATCGGCGGCGCAGAACGCGATGCCGATCGTGGTTATCGTGAATAAAGTGGGTTAAGGAGATCAGCATGTATGCGATGCAGACGCGTGCTGTTTTGGCCTCGGCGGAAGAAATGCCGCTGATCGATCAATTGAAGGCTGATGGCTATCTGGTCTTGCGCGGTGCGGTTGATCCCCGCGCGATGCATGAGATCCATGACGATTTGCGCGATCGCTTCGCGCGAACGCCTTTTTGTAAAGGCGATTTTTATGGCACCAAGACCAAGCGGTTCGGGGCCTTGCTTAAGCGCTCGCCGCTGATTGCCGATATTGCCCTGCACAAAATGGTCAGCCGGGTTGCAGAATTGGTGCTTGGGCCGCATTGCGATCGCGTGCAGCTCAACCTCACCCAGGCCCTGCAAATCCATCCAGGCGAAATGACCCAGGCACCCCACCGGGATCAAGACATGTATTGGGCCCCAAAAGGGGCGATGGAATATCTGTTCAATGTGATGTGGCCCTTTACGCCCTATACGGCGCAAAACGGTGCCACGCGCATTTATGTTGCCAGCAATCATCGGCTCGAGCTTGGCGCGGCGGATTTGCCGCCCCCGATCGCCATCGAGATGGACCCCGGCGATGCGCTGATCTTTTTGGGATCAACGCTGCACGGAGCGGGAGCCAATCGCTCCGCCGCGCCGCGCACCGGCATGATCATGGGCTATGGGCTGGGCTGGCTAAAACCCTATGAGAATCAATGGCTAGCCTATCCGCCGCAGATTGCCCGCCACTTCACGCCAGAACTGGCCGCGCTGGTCGGATATGCGCAGCATCGGCCCAATCTGGGCAATTATGAAGGCCAATGCCCATCAGTGCTGCTGCGCGAGGAAGACCCGGATTTTCTCGAAGCGGTGGATGACGTCACGGAAGACCAACGCGCCGCGTTGGCCGCGTTCAAGCAACAGCAAACCGCCAATCAGGCCGCGTGAGAACCCCATGAAAAATGGCCCTGGAGGCGGCCTGTTTGGAGATCCGAAAAGCGAGGCGCGGCGATTGCTGGTCGCGGCCCTCGCTGTGTTGTCGCAGGATGCGGT
>JAKFWI010000165.1 GCA_021731965.1 Hyphomonadaceae bacterium
GGACTACGATCTCGGCGATATCGGTCTGGAGCAGAAAACCCTACAACCTCTCGACAACCCGCCGCGCCCGCTTGTGTCACCCATGGGACCGGAACACTTCGTCACCCATATCTTCGGTATGGACCCTGATTTTGTTGGTGCCGCCAGAGGGACTCGAACCCCCGACCCCCTGATTACAAATCAGGTGCTCTACCAGCTGAGCTATGGCGGCGCTGGGGAGAGAGGCGATAGCACAGCCCAAGGCGCGCTTTCAACATAAGGCCGCGGGGCCTGGCCAAATGCTGATCCAGGCCAAAGGCCCCCCGAGGCCTTACCCGGCCCATTCGCCAAACGGCGGCGCGCTCATTGCACCAAGCTTTTGGGAAGGCAGAACAAAGCCCCGCGCCGGATAGATGCGCGCGCCCAATTGGCCGCTCGCCAAATGCCAGACGCGCACCGCGCTCCAATCGCCGTTCTCGGAAACATCGCGCACCGGCGCATTGAAATGGATGGCCCCGTCATTGGCCCAATTGGCGTGATCGACCAGGACGTCCCGTTTGGAGAGGATGGCGGTGACCACAGCCACATGCCCGCCCGGCGTGCCGCCCAGCACCAGGACCGCCCCCACTTGCGGGCTGGAGGCGCGCTCATAACGCCCGGCGGCCTGATCCCACCAGGTGCGCGCATCGCCATAAATGGCGATGCCGCTGCGCAGGCGCGCATAGGGCACGCATTGCAAAGGCTTGGCCGGTTGCAGGCTGCGCGGCAAAGGCGGTGCCGGCTCTGGGGCGGGGCGGGCTATCGGCGGGCGCGCCGAAGGGCGGGATGCCGGCACACTGGCGCAGCCCGCCAGCCCCACCAACACAATACAAACGCCGAAAATTGCCCGCAAATGCACGGCGCCAGGAAGGATGCCCCTCCGGCTCAAGGGGCGGCCGGGATATAGGCCAGGATCGGGGAAAGCCATTGCTCCGTTTCCTTGATGGACCAGCCTTTGCGCCGGGCATAATCGGCGATCTGATCGCGATCCACGCGGCCAACGCCGAAATATTCTGCCTGATGATGGCCGAAATAGACACCGCAAATGCTGGCCCCAGGGCGCATGGCAAAGCTCTCGGTCAAGTCCATGCCCGTATGAATGGGCGCATCGAGCAGGCGAAACAGCGTTGCTTTTTCCGTGTGATCAGGCTGGGCGGGATAGCCCGGCGCCGGGCGGATGCCCTGATATTTTTCGGCGATCAATTGGGCGGGATCGAGGCGTTCGCCCGGGGCATAGCCCCACAATTCGCGCCGCACCTTCGCATGCAGCCATTCGGCAAAGGCCTCCGCCAGGCGATCGGCCAGCGCTTTCACCATGATGGCGTTGTAATCATCATTGGCGGCCTTGAAACGCTCCGAAGCCTCGATCTCGCCCAGGCCCGCCGTGACGGCGAACGCCCCGATATGATCGCATCCGGCATCGATCGGGGCCACGAAATCGGCCAGGGCCAGATTGGGCTTGCCTTCCCCCTTCTCCATTTGCTGGCGCAGGGTGAACAGCCGCGCGATTTCCTGGCTGCGGCTGGGGTCTTGCCAAATGGCGATATCATCGCCGATGGCATTGGCGGGCCAAAAACCCACCACCCCCTTTGCG
Source organism: Hyphomonadaceae bacterium (assembly GCA_021731965.1). Taxonomy (GTDB): domain Bacteria; phylum Pseudomonadota; class Alphaproteobacteria; order Caulobacterales; family Aquidulcibacteraceae. Next base: position 1,613 of record JAKFWI010000165.1, read on the forward strand.
CCCAGCCAATTCTCCGCAACCATGCGGGCCAGCAGGGTTTGCGCATCCGCATAGAGAGTGCTGGCCGCCGCCCCGATCACATCATCCTTCAAGATGGCCGGAAACTGGCCGATCAAATCCCAGGAAGCGAAAAAGGGTGTCCAATCGATGTAAGGAACCAATTGCGCCAGCTCGGCGCTGATTCTGCGCACGCCTAGAAAACTGGGGGCCGGCGGGCGCGCCTGGGTCTCCACGCGCAAGCCCCGCTTGCGCGCCGCCTCCAGCGGCAAACGCGGGCGCTTATCGGCCCCGGCCAGATAGGCCTCGCGGGCCTTGTCCTGATCCTTCTTGGCTTCGGCCACGAAGGCCGGCCGATCCTGCGCGGACATCAGCTTTTGCACCACGGGCACGGCGCGCGAGGCATCGGTGACATAGAGGATGGGCCCGGAATAAGCCGGCGCGATCTTCACGGCCGTATGGGTGCGGCTGGTGGTGGCCCCGCCGATCAGCAGCGGCAAATCCAGGCCCAGGCGCTGCATTTCCGAAGCCACGAACACCATCTCATCCAGCGAGGGCGTGATCAGCCCCGAAAGGCCGATCATATCCACCTGCTCGCGCCGGGCCGTGTCCAAAATGGTTTCGCAGGGCACCATGACGCCCAGATCGATCACCTCAAAGCCATTGCATTGCAGCACAACGCCCACGATGTTTTTGCCGATATCGTGCACATCGCCCTTGACGGTGGCCATCAAGATCTTGCCCGCGCTTTTGAGCGCCTCCCCGCCGGCCAGCTTTTCGGCCTCCATGAAGGGAATGAGATGGGCCACGGCCTGTTTCATGACGCGGGCGGATTTCACCACCTGCGGCAAGAACATTTTGCCGGCCCCGAACAGATCGCCCACCCGGTTCATGCCGGCCATCAGCGGGCCTTCGATCACGTGCAGCGCGCGCGGATATTCCAGGCGGGCCGCCTCGGTATCGGCCACGACATGATCGGCGATGCCGTGCACGAGTGCGTGCTCCAGCCGCGCGGCCACTGGCAATTCGCGCCAAGCCTGGACATCGGCCGCCTGCTTCTTTTCCGCGCCGCGAAAGCGATCGGCGATTTCG
>JAKFWI010000242.1 GCA_021731965.1 Hyphomonadaceae bacterium
CCAATGCTGCCTCCGGCCCGGTGGGATGACGCAAGGGAGCCCATGACGCAAACGCTTCCGTCACGCGCAACAGTCTATTGCGGCAATCGAAACGGCGGATCGAGCTTGTTGCGGCCCGCGAAGAACAGCATCAATTCATGCCCATCGGGATCAAAGACGCGGGCATCGCGCCACAGCCAATCGCGATCGACCGGCCCTTCCGCCACCGCAATGCCCCGGGCCGGCAAGGCGGCCACAAAGGCATCCAGCGCGTCAGGGCTCGGAAATTCCAGACCCACCCGCGCGGATGGCATGGCCGGGGCATCGGAGGCCACCAGTGAGAGGGTCTCGTCGCCTTCATCCCAATCCTCGATGCGCGCGTAAAAGCGGCAATAAGCCGGCTGATCCACGACAAGCCGAAAGCCAAAGCGCAGATAGAAGGCCTTGGAGACTTCGAGATCGCGCACGAGTAGCGAGACATGGGAAAGGCGCATGGGGTGAGCTTAGCCTGCGCCGCGCGCTTTTCCAGACACGCTTGCGTTGGCCGTGCTTCCAATCGCTCAGTTATTGTGGGTCCGCGTCGTTGGCTTGGCGGTGCCCCCGCGCCTTCAACGCCTCGCGCAGCAGCACTTCGATCTGGGCGTTGACGCTGCGCAAATCCTTGGCGGCCAGGCGCTCGATCGCGGCGTGGATTTTCGCATCCAGGCGCAGGGCAAAGGCCTTTTTGCCGGATTCGGCCATGCTCGCCTCATTCAGTTGTAAAGCGTCCCGGCATTGACCACGGGCTGGGCATCGCGATCGCCGCACAGCACGACCAGCAGATTGGAAACCATGGCGGCGCGGCGCTCATCATCGAGCTGGACAATGCCGCGCTCGCTGAGTTGTTGCAGCGCGCTTTCGACCATGGAAACCGCGCCATGCACGATCTTGGCGCGCGCGGCCAAAACGGCTTCGGCTTGTTGGCGGCGCAACATGGCCCCGGCGATTTCCGGCGCGTAAGCAAGGTGGGAGAGCTTGGCCTCCACGATTTCCATGCCCGCCAGTTCGATCTGCTCCTGCAGGCGCTGGCGCAGAAGTTTGGAAACCTCATCACCATTGGCGCGCAAGGAAGGCTCGCTCGTTTCGTGGCTGTCATAGGCAAAGTGCGAGCCGATTTCGCGCAAAGCCGTTTCGATCTGGATATTGATGAAATGGACATAATCATCCACGTCAAACAGCGCGCGGGCGGTATCGGCCACGCGCCAGACCACGACGGCACCGATCTCGATCGGGCTGCCGCCCTTGTCATTCACTTTCAATGTCGGGCTGGTGACATTGCGGGCCCGCACCGAGATTTTCTTCTTGCCGTACCAGAAGGGCACCCAGCGCAGGCCGGCATGGCGATCCGTGCCCTTGTAATTGCTGAACAAGGTGATCACGGCGCTTTCATTGGGTTGCAGCGTGTAAATGCCGGAGAGCAGCAAGACGAAGGCCAGCCCAGCGCCAATGCCGGCTAGGACTGCCCACCCGCCAAGCGAACCCACAACGGCCGAAAAGAACAGATACGCGGCCCCCAAAGCGCTAAGCAGCGCCAGGATCAAGGCCATTGCGCCCCCGGAGGTTTTGGCCGGGCGCTCTTTGGATTGGGTCAGGTGCGGAATAGCCATGCGATTGCTCTCTCCGAAATGATGATATCACCAGTATATCATCACGATCTCGAAAGCAAGCGCTTCGGTTCAGAACACCCGGCGCACCCGGATCAGCCCGAAGGGGCCGCGCCGCGACTGGCGCTGATCCACACGCACCAAACTGCCAATGGTGCGCGGGCCATTGAAAACGAAGCGGGTGCGCCGGCCGGTTTCATTGGCCAGATTGTTCACCGCGAAGCGGATGGACGTGTTCTTGATGCCTTTGTATTCCCACGAGGCTTCAACAAAGGGCGAGGATTCGCGCACTTGCGTTTCGCTCACCCGGAAGGATTGCCGATCTCCGTTGAAGAAGGCGAACAGCGTGGCCGTGGAGCGCAGCTTTTCCAGATCCCAGCGAAACTCGGTTTGCGCCTCGATGGGGGCCTCGAAGGAAATGAACCGGTCCGCGCCCGTGGTTGGATCCGTGACCTGGGTGTTTTGCCAGGTCACATCGCTATCCAGAACCGCGCCCTTTAGGCCCAGAAAATCCAGTGGGATATTGGATTCCAGCCGCACCAAAAAGCGCTGCCCGGCCCCAATATTGCCCGGCGCATCGAACACGCCGGTATTGGTAAACACCGGCACGACATCGGCCACGGCCTGGAGATCGTCATAGCCGAACGTCAAAGTGGCGCTGCCTTTGCTTCCCCAGCGCTGCTCCAGCGCAGCGCGATATTCCCAGGCGCGATCCGGCTCCAATTCCGGATTGCCGGCGTCGGTCAAATCGTCGGTCAAGTTGGTGGAGGTGACGAAGTCAAAGAAATTGAGTTGGCCAACCGTTCGCTCCACGCTGAAGCGAAACTGACGCCCCTTGACGGGGGAATAGGAGGCGAGAACGCGCGGCTTGGGAAAGATGAAAAAGCGGGCCAGCTGCGTATCGCCCGATTGGCGGATGGTCGATAGCTCAACGCGCAAAGCGGCTTCCAGCGTCAGTTTCGGGGATTGGGCATAAGTGGCGGTGCTGAACACCTCGCCGCGCCCTTCGGCGATCCGAACATTGGAGGAGGGCAGGGGGA
>JAKFWI010000235.1 GCA_021731965.1 Hyphomonadaceae bacterium
GAGGGGCTTGATGCTTCGCGCACACGGCGCAGCTTCACCGATCTCAAGGGCAAGCAGGGCTTGATTGTCGCGTTCGGCAAATCGGCCGATTGGTGCCCCATCTGCCAGCGGCGCTTGCTGGAGCTGAACGCCGCCGCCCCGCACCTGCGGGAGAAGGGCTATGGCGTGGCGGGCATCACCTATGATGATGCCGGTACTCTCGCCGCTTTCACCAAAAGGCGCGCGATTTCCTACCCCTTGCTCGCCGATACAGCCGGGGCGGCCGCCGCCGCCTTGGGGGCCGAAGAGCCAGCCGATAGCAAGCTGCACCTGCACGACGCGGGAGATCGCCCCGCTGTGTTGATCATCGGGCCTGACGGCGTGATCCACGGGGTGCTGAAAGAAAAGGATCTCGCGAAGCAAAACGTGATGGATGCCTTGATGGCCATGATGGAGGCCATGGACGCCGCTGCGGAGACCAAGGCGCAATAGCCCCGCCGCGGGCCGGTTTAGCTTCGTGAAATCGTCACGGGCTTGCGGTACCTAAGCGGCGATCATCGCCGTGGGGAATCCATGAAACCGTTTCGCCTTTTGTCATTCGTTGCCGCGGCCCTGTTAGCGGCCTGCGCCCACCCGGCGGCCGATGCCCCAGCGCTGAATGCCGACGCAACCGCCGGCGCGCTGCCCTATGGTGGGCCGTTTCTGCCGCTGCCCAATGCCCGAAAATCCCTAACGCGTATCGCGTTTGGTTCGTGCAGCACGGCAGAGCAGCCCATCCCGGTGCTGCAGCGTGTCGCGGCGGATCGGCCAGATGTGTTCGTCTATGCCGGGGACAATGTCTATGGGGATGTGCGCTCAGGCGATCCGGCTGCGCCTGAATTGCGCGCGCAATATGAAAAGCTGGCCGCCAATGCCGATTATGTGGCCTTGCGCCAGGCGGTGCCGATTGTGGCCACCTGGGATGATCACGATTACGGCCTCAACGATGCCGGTGTGGAATTCGTGGCGAAAGAGGCCTCCAAACGCCTGTTCGAGACCTATTTCGCCAAGGGCAAGCGCCTAGCCAAGCATGAGGGTGTCTATGATTCCTATGCTTTCGGCCCCAAGGGGGAGCGGGTGCAAATCCTGCTGCTGGATACGCGCTGGTCACGCTCGCCGCTGCAGCGCCTGCCCGAGCGCGGCCCCCGCGGCCCTTATGCTGCAAGCCAGGATCCCAACCAGCGCATGCTCTCGCAGGCACAATGGGCATGGCTGGAAGCCAAACTGAAAGAGCCCGCGACGCTGCGCATCATTGTATCTTCCGTGCAGGTGCTGGCCGACGGCCATCATTACGAGGGCTGGTATACCCTGCCGAAGGAGCAAAGCCGGCTTTATAGCGTGGTTCAGCGCAGTGGGGCGCGCGGCGTCGTGTTCGTCTCCGGCGATCGCCATGTCGCCGGGATCTACCGCCAAGATGGCCTGATCGGCTATCCCGCTTATGAATTGACGGCCTCTTCGCTGAACCGCTCGGTGCGCGAAGGCAGTGATGAGCACAGCAGCAATCAGCTGGGCGATCTTTACGCCCCCGCCAATTATGGGCTGGCGGATATTGACTGGCCGGGCCGAACGGTGTCGCTTGTGGTGAAGGATTTGGCCGGGCAAGTCGTGCGGGAGCAGAAGATCGCTTTCGCGGAAATCGGCTTGCAATAAGGCAGCTGGTGCTTGCGCCAGCCGCGGGGAGGCGGGCAAGGCATTGGCGCTTAGCGAACCCAGCGCGGCAAGCACCAATGGTGAGGCCACGGGCACCATCGGCTCCCTCGCCTCGATCCGCAATGTCGCGGCGCTGATCGCGGCGGTCAGCATTTGCCAACTGGCCACGGGCTTGCTGGGCGTGCACATCCCACTGGCGGTGCGCGCGCATGAGATCAGCCGCGCTGGGCTGGGTTTGATCAGCGCTTTGTACGCCACGGGCTTTATGCTGGGTGCGGCGGCGGGGCCCACTTTGCTGGCCCGTGTCGGGCATATCCGGGTGTTTGCCGCCGCCGGCGCGACCGCCGCGGTGTTCACGCTGTGGCTCTATTGGGCGCAGGGGCTGGCGGCCTGGGTGATGTTGCGGTTTTTTGCTGGTTTTTTCATTGCCTGCCTGTTTGGCTCCGCCGAAAGCTGGATGAATGGCGCGCTTGGCCGGGCCGAGCGCGGCGGCGTTTTGGGCTTTTACCATGTCTGTACCAAGGTTGCGCTGGCCAGCGGCCCCTTCATGATCGCGGGGGCCGGGGCATTGGCCCCTGAGCCCCTGATGACCGCCGCCGCCTGTTTCGCGTTGGCGTTATTGCCCATTTGCCTGACCAGCCAGGCCCAGCCGCAAGCCCCGAAGGCGCAGCCCTTGGCGATCCGCGCTCTGTTTCACACCGCTCCGGCCGCGGTGATCGCGTGTTTTGGAGCCGGGCTGATCAATGGGGCCGTGCTGAGCTTTGCGCCCCTTTATGCAGATCAAACCTTTGGCATGGGCTCGGCGGCGGGTTTCCAGGCGGCGGCCTGGGGCGGCGCCCTTCTGCTGCAATGGCCGGCGGGGCGGGTTTCGGATCATGTGGATCGGCGGGTGGTGATCGCTGCCTTGGTGCTGTCGGCCGGGCTTGCCGCGATGGGCCTCGCGATGTTTGGGCCCGGTCTGCCCTTTTGGGGCGCGGCGC
>JAKFWI010000103.1 GCA_021731965.1 Hyphomonadaceae bacterium
CGGTCGTGGAACGCGCCGCCCCCGTCGTGGAGGCTGCTCCCGCACCGCAAGTGTGCCCGGCGCAGGAATTCATCGTGTATTTCGCGTGGGATCGCTCGGATCTGAATGCCGAAGGCCAAGGCGTGCTGGAACAAGCCGTGGCGCAGGCGCGCGCGTGCAATGTCAACGGCGTGGTCATCTCGGGCTTCACCGATACCTCCGGCTCGCCGACCTACAATCTGGCGCTTTCGCAGCGGCGCGCCAACATCGTGCGCGAAGGCCTGATCAGCCGCGGCATCGGCGCTGATTTTATCAGCACTGAAGCTGCCGGTGAAACCGGCTTGAGCAAGCCCACCAGCGATGGTGTGCGGGAGCCGCTCAATCGCCGCTCGGTGATTTCGATCACTTTCCGCTAGGCTTGGCGGAAAACCAGCATGAGGGCTCGGCGAAAGCCGGGCCCTTTTTGTTGTGATCGCGATGTGTTCACGCCTTGGCGCTGGACAGAGCGCTGCGTTTGAGGCCAGTTCGGCGCATGCTTGATGCCCCGAACGTTTCAGATTTTGAGCCGGAAATGCGCGATGCCTTGATGGGGCTTCAAAGAGAAGCCGCCCAGGCGATCGCGCGCACATCTCGGTGGGCTGCGCAAAACTCCGGCAGTCTGGAGATCAGCGCGCTCAAAGCCATGGCGGATGTCCTGGAGGAGGCCTTTGGCGCGCTGCCCGGGCGTGTGGAGCGCATCGCGCTCGCCCCTTTTCAGCGGGTGTTACCGGATGGGCGCTCTCAGAGCGTGCAACTGGGGGAGGCGCTGCGCCTCACCGTTCGCCCGCAGGCGCGGCTGCGCATCGCGCTGACTGGGCATTACGACACCGTATTTGCGCAAACCCATCCCTTCCAAATGGTCGAGGAGGATGGCGATGCTTTGCGCGGGCCGGGTGTGGCGGACATGAAAGGCGGGCTTGGCGTCATGCTTGATGCGCTCAGCGCCTTTGAGCAGTGCAGCTTCGCGGGCCAGCTGGGCTATACCGTGCTGCTCAGCCCGGATGAGGAAATCGGCTCCCCCGGCAGCGCGCCGCTGCTGGCGCAGCTGGGGGCGGAGGCCCAGTTTGGCATGACCTATGAGCCCGCCACGCCTGACGGCTTTTTGATCGATGCGCGGGCGGGATCGGGTAATTTTGCACTGGTGGTGAAGGGGCGCAGCGCCCATGTGGGGCGCGCCTTTGCAGAAGGCCGCAATGCAGTGGCCGCCGCAGCGCGCTTTGCCGCCGCCATGGATGCGATGAACGGGCACATGGACGGCGTGACCATCAATATCGGCGCTATCGAGGGTGGTGGCCCGGTGAATATCGTGCCCGAGCATGCCTTGGTGCGCTTCAACGTGCGTGCGCCGAGTGTGGAACAGGCGCGCGAAGCCGCCGGCAGAATCGAGGAAGCCGCGCGCAGCATCGAAGACGGGTCTGGCTTAACCAGCCATTTGCACGGCGGCTTCACCCGGCCTCCCAAGCCGCGCTCCCTTGCGCAGAGCGCCGCGGCGGCCATCGTCGCTGACGCCGGCGCGCGCTTGGGCCTGCGCCTGGAATTTCGAAGCTCTGGCGGGGTGTGTGAGGGCAATAATCTGGCCGCGGCAGGCTGCCCCAATATCGATACGCTTGGGGTGGTTGGCGGCGGGCTGCATAGCGCCGAAGAATTCGCCCTGAAGGAGAGCTTTGCCGAGCGGGCGCAGCTGTCGCTGGTCATCCTCCAGGCACTGGCCACCGGTCGCGCCGATTTAGCGGGCCTGCGCGCGTGAGTGATTACCTCATCCGGCCCCTTCGCACGGCCGATCTCGCCAACACTTTGACACTGCGGGCCGGGGCCGGGGCCGGCTTTACCAGTCTGGCGGTGCCGATCGAGACGCTGGAGGAGCGGATAGGCCGCTCGGAAACCCATTTTGCCAGCGCGGTTTCGGCACCCGGGGATCAGCGTTATTTGTTGGGGCTGGAGCACCGCGCCAGCAAATCCATCGTGGGCATGGCGGCCGTAAAGGCTCAAGTCGGGCTGGCGCAGCCCTTTTACAATTTTCGGATTCTCCGTATTTCGCAGGCTTCGGCCGCGGCGCAGCGTCGGTTTGATCTCGAAGTGCTGATCCTGGTGAATGAATTTACCGGTGCCAGCGAAGTGGGCACGTTGTTTGTCCTGCCGGAGCATCGTGGCGGTGCCGGCCGGGCGCTGGCGCAATCGCGTTACATGCTGATCGCCCTTGAATCGCAGCGCTTCGCCGATGAGGTGGTATCGGAGCTGCGCGGGCATGTTGAGCCGGACGGAACGAGCCCGTTTTGGGAGGGCCTGGGCCGGCATTTCTTCCGCATGGATTTCGCGCAAGCCGATGCCCTGAGCGCCAGCACGGATGCCCAATTCATCCTCGACTTGATGCCGAAATACCCGATCTATGTGGATTTTCTGCCGCAGCAAGCGCGCGACGTCATCGGGGTTTGTCACCGTGATGGTGCAGCGGCCAAACATTTGCTCGAACAGGAAGGTTTTCGCTACAACCGTGTGGTGGATGTTTTTGATGGCGGCCCGCTGCTATCGACCGCCCGCGATGCGCTGCGCACCGTGCGCGAGGCCCAGCGTCTGCCGGTAAAGATCGCGCAGCCAGCCCCGGGTCGACGCGCCTTGATCGC
>JAKFWI010000161.1 GCA_021731965.1 Hyphomonadaceae bacterium
ACACCTATATCTACCCGCCAACGCCCTCCCTCAAGATCATTGCCGATATCTTCGCCTATACAGCGCAATACATGCCCAAGTTCAACTCCATTTCCATTTCCGGCTATCACATGCAATAAGCCGGCGCGAGCGCGGATCTGGAATTGGCCTATACCTTGGCTGATGGCCTCGAATATCTGCGCACCGGCCTGGCGGCGGACCTCGAAATCGATGCCTTCGCGCCGCGCCTGTCCTTCTTTTGGGCGATCGGCATGAATCCCTTCATGGAAATCGCCAAGCTGCGCGCCGCGCGCTGGCTTTGGGCGCAATTGGTTGGCCAGTTTGCGCCCAAATCGGAGAAATCCCTGGCGCTGCGCACGCATTGCCAAACTTCCGGCTGGAGCCTCACGGCCCAGGACGTGTTCAACAATGTCACCCGAACCGCCATCGAGGCCATGGCCGCGCTGTGGGGCCATACCCAATCGCTGCACACCAATTCCTTCGATGAGGCCCTGGCCCTGCCCACGGATTTTTCCGCGCGCATCGCGCGCAATACCCAATTGTTCTTGCAGCAGGAAGGCGGCTTTTGCCGCCCCGTCGATCCCTGGGGCGGCTCCTATTATCTGGAGCGGTTGACGGCCGATTTGATCGGCCGCGCAGAAGTGCATTTGGCGGAAATCGAAGCGCTGGGCGGCATGGCAGCGGCCATCGCCCAGGGCCTGCCCAAGCTGCGCATCGAGGAGGCGGCCGCGCGCACCCAGGCCGCCATCGATAGCGGCGCGCAAATGGTGGTGGGCGTCAATGCCTTCCCCTTGCTGGAGCCGGAAGATGTCCCGGTGCTGAAGGTGGATAATTCCAAGGTGCGCGCGCTGCAGCTCGAAAAGCTGGCTCAATTGCGTGCCGGGCGCGATGAGGCGGCCCTGGCCAACAGCCTGGCGGCTCTGGAGGCCGGGGCGCGCAGCGGAAACGGCAATTTGCTGGCTTTGGCCGTTGATGCCGCCCGCGCCAAGGCCAGCGTCGGGGAAATCAGCGCGGCGCTGGAGAACGTCTTCACCCGCCACACCGCGCGCATCGCCGCCATCAGCGGTGTCTATGGGGCGGCCGCCGCCAAGGGACGCACAGCCCCCATGCTGGATCGGCTGCGCGCCATGATGGCCGCTTTTCGCGAGGCCGAGGGGCGCGCCCCCAAAGTGCTGGTGGCCAAAATGGGCCAGGATGGCCATGATCGCGGGCAAAAGGTCGTGGCTTCTGGCTATGCGGATTTGGGCTTTGACGTGGCCATCGGCCCGCTATTTGCCACGCCCGAGGAAGTGGCCGCCCAGGCCATCGCTGAGAATGTTCACGTGGTGGGCGTATCTTCGCTGGCCGCCGGGCATTTGGCGCTGACGCCGGCTTTGCGCGATGCCTTGGCCGCGCGCGGGCGCGCCGATATCATGATCGTGGTGGGCGGCGTCATCCCGCCCGAGGACATGGAAACCCTGCGCGGCTTGGGCGCGGAGGCCATCTATCCGCCCGGCACGGTGATCGCGCAGGCGGCCATCGATTTACTGGAAATGCTTAACCGCCGGCTTGGCTATTCACAGGCACCGCCCCAGAGCGCTTAGCGCGCTCAAGCGACCAGGCGATCACGCGCTCAAGCGTTGGCGGCCGCGCCAATATCCCCGTGGCAATGCTTATACTTCTTGCCCGATCCGCAAGGGCACAGTGCATTGCGCGACACCCGGCTCCAATCGCTGGTTTCCGGCTCTGACCGGGCGGGGCTCAGCCCATCCTCTTCGAAGGCCGCGGCCTGGGCCGCCTGGCCCGGTGCCTCGATCCGCCCCGACAAATTCATGGACTGCGCCGCTTCCACTTCGGGCGCCTCCGCCTGCAATTGCATCAAGGAGCGCGTCACCGAGGTGCGCAAATCCAGCAAAAGCCGCGAGAACAACGCGAAGGCCTCGCTCTTGAACTCATTGAGCGGATCGCGCTGCGCATAGCCGCGCAAATGGATGACCGAGCGCAAATGATCCAGCTGGCCCAAATGCTCGCGCCAGCGCAAATCCATGATCTGCAGCAGCACTTGCTTTTCGATCCAGCGCATCCGCTCGGGGCCGAGCACGGAAACTTTATGCGCAAAGGCGCGATCAACCTCTTTGACCAAGCGCTCCGTCAATTCCTCGTTGGCGATGCCTTCCTCGGCCGCCCAGGCGCTGAAGGGCAGGCGCATGCAGAAGATATCCTCTACGGCCTCGTTGAGGCCCACGATATCCCATTGCTCGGCATAGGCTTTTTCCGGCACGTGGCGCTGCACGATCGTTTCGCAGACCTCGTGGCGCATGTCCCGCACGATGGCAGAGACATCCTGCGCGCGCATAAAGTCGATGCGCTGCTCAAAGATCACCTTGCGCTGATCATTCATCACGTCATCGAATTTCAGCAAATTCTTGCGGATTTCAAAATTGCGCTGCTCGACGCGCCGCTGGCTGGTTTCCAGCGCCCGGTTCATCCAGGGATGGACGATGGCCTCGTCATCCTTGATGCCCAGGCCGCGCATGATGGCGTCGAGACGTTCCGCCGCGAAGATGCGCAGCAAATCATCCT
>JAKFWI010000199.1 GCA_021731965.1 Hyphomonadaceae bacterium
TGGCGGGGCAGTTCACCTTTGGCGATACAAGCTGGCGGGTCGGGGAGCGTTTGCCGGTCGGCGGCGCGCGCGCGGCTTTGGGCGGCACGCTTGGTCTGCTGTCGGCGCTGATGGGCGTGGGCGGGGGAGCGTTTGGCGCGACGCTGCTGACCCTGTTTGGCCGGCCCATCCATCAGGCGGTGGCGACCGCCGCGGGCTTTGGGGCCTTCATCGCCATCCCGGCCGCTTTGGGCTATGTGCTGATCGGCTGGGGCGTGCCGGGGCGGGCACCGCTCTCTTTGGGCTATGTCAATCTGCTGGGCTTTGCTTTGCTTTCCGTGTGCACCGCCATTACCGCCCCGATGGGCGCGCGGCTGGCGCATCGGCTCGATGCGCTGCTGCTGCGCCGCTTGTTTGCGGCCTTCCTGGCGGCAACCGCGCTCAACCTTTTACGGGAAGCCTTCAGCCGCTGAAGCCGCCTGCGGGCAGCTTTCGTTGCGCTGCGAGGCGGGCCATCACGGCTTGACGCTCGCGATCGCTTAGGCGCGTCCAGCTGGCGATTTCACTGAGCGTGCGCCCGCAGCCCACACACAGATTGGTGCGGCCATCGATGGCGCAGATGTTCTGGCAGGGCGTTTCGATCGGCTGTGTCACCGGCCTAGGCTAGCCCCCAGCCAATAAAAGGGCAATCGCCTAGCTTAGCGCGCATTACCTATATTTCATCGTATATCGATGCGTATCCTTATTGTTTTTCGATGCCACATATCGTATATCAATAAGGACGAGGCGGAGGCCTTGCATCCAAACCCGGCCAGCCTCGCATCTTAACCAGTGTACCGGCGCCACTTCGCCGCTTTGTGACGAAAAGGACAAACCCCGTGCGTTTCCCCGCTGCAATCACCCTCGCGGCTGCTTTGATCGCCATCCCCTTGCTTGGCGCGGCCGCCGCTCCGAAAATCACCGACGGCAATTTTGCCCGCGCTTCGCGCTGCGTCGTCTTGGCGTCATCCGAGCTGATGCAGGCCAGGGGCATGGATGCCACTTCCCTGCAAGCCATGCTGGAGAAGGATAAGTATCGCCACCCTGATTTTATCCAAGGGGATGCTCGCGATGCGGTATTCGCCGCCAATCGCCAAGTGCGCCGGGCTCAGACGCCCATTCAGCAGGAGCAATTGGCGCTGGATACGCAAAAGGCCTGCGCCGGCTTTCTCTAAATTGACACTTTGGCGCGGCGCTTGAAGCGGAAAGGAACGCGCTTATACTGCCCTCAGCAGGATGAAAATCCGATCGAGCCTGAGGATTGCCCCATGAATCTCGACTTCTCCCCCCAGGAGATCACTTTCCGCGATGAAGTGCGCGCCTTCATCGCGGAGCATTTTTCGCAAGACCTGCGGAAGAAATCCTCCAGCGAGGATTTGAACCGCGAAGATTTCATGGCCTGGCACAAAATCCTTGGCAAAAAGGGTTGGTCTGCCCCGGCATGGCCGCAGGAATATGGCGGCACCGGCTGGTCACCGACCCAGCGTTATATTTTCTCCGAGGAAAATGCGCGCGCCGAAACCACGCCGCTTTTGCCCTTCGGGCTGAACATGGTGGCCCCCGTCATCTACACATTCGGCTCAGCGGAACAAAAGCAGCGCTTTTTGCCGCGCATTCTTTCGGGTGAGGATTGGTGGTGCCAGGGCTATTCCGAGCCGGGCTCGGGCTCCGATCTTGCCAGCGTGCGCACCAAAGCGGAGCGTGACGGCGATCATTACATCGTCAATGGCATGAAAACCTGGACGACCATGGCGCAATTCGCCGATTGGGGCTTTTTCCTGTGCCGCACCGATCCGCAGGCCAAAAAGCCGCAAGAGGGCATTTCCTTTTTGCTGATCCATATGAAAAGCCCGGGCGTGACGGTGCGGCCCATCATCATGCTGGATGGCGGGCATGAGGTGAATGAGGTCTATCTCGATAATGTGCGCGTGCCGGCCGATCAGCTGATTGGCCAAGAAAACCAAGGCTGGACCTATGCCAAATTTTTGCTGGCGCATGAGCGCTCGGGTATTGCCGGCGTGGCGCGCTCCAAAAAGGGCGTGGAGCGCCTGCGCCAATTGGCCCGCGCCGAACGCGCCGATGATGGCAGCCCGCTGATCGAGGAGCCGGAGTTTGAGCGCAAGATCGCTGAGCTCGAGATCGAGTTGATGGCGCTGGAATACACCGAGCTGCGCACCCTGGCGCGTGAGCAGGCGGGGGCGGGGCCGGGCCCGGAATCGTCCTTGCTGAAGGTCAAGGGCACCGAGATCCAGCAGCGGCTTACGGAATTGGCCATGGAGGCGGTGGGCAATTATGCCGCGCCGTATTTCCGCGGCTTTCCGGCCGATAGCAATGAATACCCGATCGGCCCCGATTACGCCCCGCACACCGCGCCTTTGTATTTCAACATGCGCAAGGCCTCGATCTATGGCGGCTCCAACGAGATCCAGCACAATATCATCGCCAAAATGGTGCTGGGGCTTTAGGGGGCCGAGGGGGGCGTTAAAGCGCGCAAACAAAGCCCCCACCGCGCTGCGCGCACCTCCCCCGCAAGCGGGGGAGG
>JAKFWI010000202.1 GCA_021731965.1 Hyphomonadaceae bacterium
GTGCGGCATTACCCCGCCAACCCTGGAGAAAATCCTTTTGGATTCGGGCGGAGAGCCGTTTGCCGTGTTGGCCAAAGCCGTGGGCTGCGGCGTGATCCGACGGTGCGCCTCTGGCGCGCCATTGGCGGCAAGATGGGCGATCGCGAAGATCGCAGCCAGCCTTTTGGACGCATGGCTTTTGTCTATGACACGCTGTCCAACGCCAAGGCCCAAACCGTGCTGCGCTATTGGAATTGGGCGAGCACGGCAAACGCTTCCGGGACGGGGCAGGGCGGCTAAGCCGGCAAGCACGCGCGTATTCCCCTGGCGAGCGCGCCCGTCCAGCGGTAAGAGATGGGCTCTCCTAAGAGGTGAGTCGCCATGCGCTCGGTCTTTGCCAACGGTGTCGCGTTGTGGGGTGGCCTTATGGGCCTCTGGTTGGCGCTGGCGGCCGCATCGCACGGCGGCTTGGAGGCGCGCGGCGGGCTGCTGAGCGGGGCGGGTGTGGCCACGGCCGCGACCTTGCTGAGCGCGCGTTTGGGCTTGCTGGGCGGGGCGGCCTGGCCCGATCAGGCTGGCGGCGCTGCGGCGCTCATGCTACGACGCGCGCGCATGGCGCTGGAGGGTATCGCACTGACGCTGCGGGTGTTGGTGGGCGATTCGCGCTCCTTTCGCCCAGCTTTGGTGCGCTACAAGCTCTCGCAGGCCAATCCCGAACGCGGGATTTTTGCGCTGGGTGCGTCAACCGCACCCGGTTTGTTGAGCGTGAATTTGGACGCGCACGGGCTCTATCTCCACGTATTGCACGAGGATGACGGTGACGATGAGGATTTACGCGCGCTCGAGGGCGCGCGGGGTGCGCAGGAGCTACCATGATCGCCACTGCAGCCCTCACCCTGGCGCTCGGTGCGGGGCTTATCGCAACGCTTTGGTTCGTGCGCCTCCTGCTCGGGCCGGCTCCGCTAGACCGGGTCGGCGCGGCCCACGCTTTTGGCCAGAGCTGCGTGGTGCTGATAGGGGCCTTGTCGGTGGCGTTGGCGCGCACGCAATGGATGGATATTGCCTTCAGCATGCTGCTGGGCGGTTTGGCCTTGTCCATCGCTGCCTTGAAGGTCGCGCGCTATAAATCCCTGCAACCGCGCCTGGCCCAAACCCGCCACGCCCGGGAAGAAGCCCCATGAGCGCTGCGTTGGAATTGATGCAATTCCTGCTGGGTTGCACGCTGTGCGGACTTGGCTTTTTGCTGATGCTGGCGGGCGGGCTGGCGGGCCTGCGCTTTCCCGATTTTTTCACCCGTCTGCACGCGGGCGGCCTCAGTGAGGTGGGCCATTTGCTGGCCTTTGTGGGTCTTGCCTGTTTTGCCAACAATCTTTCGCAAGCGCTTTTGCTGCTCGCGCTGGGCTTTGGCTGCCTGGTGTTTGGTGCCGGGGCACGCCACGCGCTCGCTGACGGTGCCAGCGCAGCGGGGCTGGAGCCCCAAACCGCGCGTGCGCTGGATGCCAAGCGGGGGCGCAGGCGATGAGCGCGGCGGATGCGTTGCAGGCTTTGGGCGCAGTCTTGCTCGTTTTGGCTGCGGGGTGTGCGGTGTGGACCGCGCGCTGCGCGCGCCCGCTGGATCTGACCGCCGCGGGTTTTTGCTTTGCGATGGCCTTGGCTGCGGCCATGGTGGCTTTGCGGCTCTCGCATGTCGGGCAAGGCTTGGCGCTGTATTTTCCGATCGTTTTGCTGCTGGCTTTGGCCGCGAGCCCGGGCGCGCATGAAAGCGGTGCACGCGCACCTCTGCATGCAGCACGCGCTTTGGTGCTTGGCGGTGTTAGTCTCATGGCGGGCTTGATGCTCATCGCCGGGCCGATTGTGCGCGCCGCGCCGGTGGGTGCCGTGCGCACGCGGCGGGCTTTGCTGGAATCGGATCTGATGGAGGGCATGCAGGCAGCCCTGTTGACCTTCAATGCCGGCTGGCTAGTCAGCGCTTTAGGTGGCTTGGCCGTGGTGGCCTTGTGCGTGGTGGCGCTGTTGGCGGAGGGCCGCGGGCCGGCAGAAACGGGGCGGCGCTCGTGACTTCGGATCGCCATGTCGTCTTGCGGATATTGGCACAAGCCGCGACGCCGCTAACGTTTTTGATCGGCTTGGCTTCGGCGGCGTTTTTGCTGGCGGTGGTGCTGGCCTCGCCGCAACAAGCGCAGGCTTGGCTCGTGCGGCTTGGCCTGGCCAGCGAGATCGCGCCGGCGGCGCTGGCGGCGCAGGCCTTTGGCGTGGCAGCGGTGGCCTGCATCGTCAGCGCCGGCGTGCTGATGCTACAAGCCATTGGCGCGCGCGCGCAGCCCTTGTCGATCGAGGATCTGCCATGAGCTGGGCAGCAGCCTTCGATGCCTGGCCTTTGATCTGCGCGGCCCTGTGCGGCCTGGCCGGCGCCGCGCAGGCGGTGATGGCTCGGCATATGAGCCGCCGGCTGTTCGGCCTGGCCATTCTGTTCGCTTCGGCCAGCGCTGTGTTTGGCTTGGCAGGGCGTGCCGGGCGCGACGCGAGCGGGGATGATCCGGCGGCGCAGGCCGCGGCCTTGTGCATTTTGTTGGTGGGGCT
>JAKFWI010000035.1 GCA_021731965.1 Hyphomonadaceae bacterium
TGATGGCACCGACAAACGCATCGGAAAGGGCGCTCTCTCGTGCCAGCAAACGCTGAAAGCTCGCGCGGGGGATGTGCAGGATTTCGCCCGCGATTTCCATCTGCGCCACGATCATGGCGGTGCGCCCGGTGAGCAAAGCGGTATCACCCACGAATTGGCCCGGCTCCAGCCAGCCCAGGCGGCGGCGCTCCCCGTTCAGCACGGCATAGAGGTTGAGCTGGCCCGAAACGACCACGCAGCAATCAATTTCCCGGGTGCCTTCCTCGACTACGATCGCCCCAGCCGCATGCGCCCGCACGCTGCCATAGGGCCGCATCCGGGTGATTTCTTCAGGCGTAAAGCGCTGATTGACTTCCTTGGGCACGCTGAGCGGCGGCTGAGCCATGGCTTACCATTTGGTGCGAGATTGGCGAACGCCGCCACGATAACCACGCAGTGTGGCAAGCGATACCACAAACGCGCGCTTTGGGCTCGCCGCGCGGGCTTGGCCCCTGTATGCTACGCGGATGCGAAGCTGGCTTGGAATTTTGCTTTTTATGGCGCTGCTGCTGGGCTGCTCGCCCAAGCCGGCTAACTCGGCTTTGGCCCCCAAGGATGCGAGCCTGGATGAAATCCTGCAGCAATTGTTGCAGGCCCCAGATGCGCAAAGCGCCGCCAAGCTGGAATCGCGGGCCTGGGAGCGGTTTCGCCGCTGCGGTGGCCCCACAGTGGAGGTGCTGCTCGAGCGCGCGGCGGCAGCCCAGGCCGGGCAAAGGCCCGAGGCGGCCAGCAGCTTTCTGGACGATGGTGCCAAATTGGCCCCGCTATGCCCTGAGGTGTGGAATCGTAAAGCCGCGTTGGCTTACGCGGTGGGCGACAAGGCCGCGGCATTGCGCGCCATCCACGAGGCCTTGTTACGCGAGCCCCGCCATTTTGGTGCGTTGGCGGGCCTGGGGCGGCTCTATGAAGAGTTTGGCCGCGAACGGGCCGCCTTGACGGCGTATGAAGCGGCCTTGGCAGTCAATCCCTATTTCCAGCCGGCCAAGCAGGGCGTCGCGCGGCTCGGTGGAAAAGCCGACGGCCAAGAGGCATGATCGATCCGGGGCGGATCGCGGCGTGGGCGGCTTTGGCTTTGGCCAGCCTCAGTTTTCTCAATCTCTGCCTCGTCGGTTGCGCCGAAATCCTCGCTCCGCGCCGCCAGCGTTCGCTGAAATTTGGGGCCGCGCGCGTCCATGCGTGGCAAAGCGGGGCGGGCTGCCCCGTGCTCTATCTGCATGACGATGCGGCCAACGGCCATGATTTCGAGATCGGCCCCGCGCTGCATTTGCCGGAGGGTTTTTTGCACGTGCTGATGGATCGGCCAGGGCATGGCTATTCCAACGCGCCGCGCGGGCACGAAAGCTTGAGCGGGCAGGCGGCGAGCGCGGCCAAGGTGCTGGAGGAGATGTCGATCGAGCGGGCGGTGATCGCCGCGCACGGCGCGGGGGCGGCGGTGGCGCTGCGGCTGGCGCTGGAGCGGCCAGATCTGGTGCGCGCATTGGTGTTGGCCGCGCCGAGCATCCATGCGCCGGTCAAGCCGCTCTTTCCGCTCAGCGATCTCCCGGCCGCACCCCTTTTGGGCTGGTTGCACGCTTTTGGCTTGGCGCCGTTTGCATATGTCTTCGCCACCCAGGCACGCCTCAAGCGGCGCTTCTTGCCGCAGCGGCCACCGCGCGCCTTCGCGCGGCGCAGCCGGGACATCCTCGGGGCACGCCCCGGCGCATTGCTGGCGCGGCGGAGGCTGCGCCGCCAGTTCGCCAGCGAATGCGCGCTGCAGGCCGTGCGCTATCCGCAGATTGCCGCCCACGCGATCATTCTGAGCGCGGACCAGGACGCGTTGGCCGTGCCGGAGGATAATGGCCGGGCGCTTTATGCTGCGCTGCGCCGCGCTGAATTGGTCATACTGCCAGGCATGGGGCATATGCTGCACCATAAGCGTGCCCAGGCTGTGGCCGCCGCCATTCGCCGCGCCGCCGCTTTCGTGCCGGACAGCCCCGCACGTGCGTGACGCCCCGTGTCACGATGCCCTGGAGGCGCGCGCATCGGCGCGCTAAGGTAGTTTTTTGATTCCGAAAAGGTGGGCAGCGCGCATGGCATTTGCAGAAGATCTGAAAAATGGGATTGATGTCGTTGCGCTTCAGGCGCTGACCCAATCAGCCAAGGAAAAGCTGAAGCAAGTGGTGGCGCGTATCGAGCGCCTAGAGGAGGAAAAGGCGGCCCTCGCCTCCGATATCAAGGATGTCTACGCTGAGGCCAAGTCCCTCGGTTACGATACCAAGGCGCTGCGCGCGGTGGTGCGCGTGCGCAAGCTGGACCGGCAAGAGCGTGAGGAGCAAGAGCAGATGCTCGATCTCTATCTCGCGGCGCTCGGCGAGATCTGAACCTATGGTGCGGGCGGTCGATCCGCGCCGCACCCGCAAGGCCCTGCGGCGTGTGCGCCAGCTGGAGATCAGCGCGGCGGCGGGCACGCTTTCCGATTGGGAAAAAACCTTCCTGCAGGAAGTTGGCGCGCGCCTGGAGC